>JAWOBU010000020.1:0-3892 GCA_046484135.1 bacterium | reverse complement strand
TTTGAACAAACTCGACGGATGGGTCCGGCGCAAACTCAGGTGTGTAAAGCTCAAGCAATGCAAACGCGCCCGGGGGATGGCCCGCTTCCTGATGAGACAAGGAATCAGCAAAGACCGGGCGTACAGCCTGGGAGGTTCCGGAAAAGGCTGGTGGCGTTTGTCTTGCACGCCGCAGGCCCACAAAGCCATGGCAAAGGATTGGTTCGAACCGATCGGCCTCGTAAGCCTCGCCATGAGGTATCATGAGTTGAAGCGGTAGAAGAAACCGCCGGACACGGTGAGTACGTCCGGTGGTGTGAGAGGACGGGGGCCGTGAGGCCCCCTCCTACTCGATTGCCTTTGGGTTTGACAACACTCGACAGACAGATAGCAGCTCGCCTCTCCGTCCTGTAAAAAACCCGCCGCATCTGGTAGAATCAAACCCTGGAACATTTCTCTAAAGCATGAGTTTTATACTTTCCGCCTGCGGAAGAAGGCGCGGCAGAACGCCTGATATCTCAATCCCGTCCTCTTTTGCCGGCGAGGTCTGTACAAAATGAACAAACGCTCTCCGCTTATAATCCTTACCGCCCAGCGGCCGTGGGTCTTTCGCAAGCATCCTCCTTTCGGAGTGTTGTATCTTGCCGACTCGCTTTTACAGGCGGGGTTCCGGGTAAAGATCATCCACCGGGTGGAATCCAGGAAGGAGGCGGTGCTCGAGGCTGTCCGGGAGGAACGGCCTTTGTTCGTGGGCCTGAGCGTAATCGCGACCCCCTTGCTGGCTGAGGACATCGAGATCTCGAAGGCGGTCCACGCCGCAGGCGTGCCCGTGGTGTGGGGAGGCATATATCCTTCCATGGTGCCGGAGACGGCGTTGTCCGCGGACTACGTTGATTACATCCTCACCGGGGAGGCCGAGCTCACGGTCATAGACTTTGCCCGGGCGCTGGCTGAAGGACAGGAACCGGAAGACGTGCCCGGCGCGGGTTATAAGAAGGACGGGCCGGTCATTCATCCGGCGGGCGCCTTTCATTCCGACCTGGACCGGTTCCGGCCGGCCTGGGAGCTCTTGAATCTGCCCGAGTATCTCGAGCTGTTCCCGGGCACCGGAGACCTCATGATGATGGTGTCGCTCTCGCGCGGATGTCCGCACCGGTGCATCTTCTGCTACAACCAGTCCAACCCCGAGAGGCGGCGCTTTCGCATCCACAGCACCGAGTACCTTCGCGAGCAGGTCGGCTACCTCCAGAAAAAGTTCAGGATCAACCTGGTCCGATGGATATCCGACAACCCCTTTGGAAAGGTGGAAAAGGGAAAACAGGTTATCGAGGGAGTGGGAATGCCGTGGATGTCCACCGCCCGGATTGACGTGGTGGACCACGACTTCGCCGGGTGGCTCAAACAGAGCGGCTGCCGCTTTCTGGCCTTCGGGTTCGAGTCGGGCGTGGACCGGGTCCTCAAGATACTGCGAAAAGGGTTCACCTCTGAAGACATAAGGACCGGGCTTGTGAACCTGGACCGAGAAGGCATCTTCGCCTCCGGAAACTGGATACATCTTGTCCCCGGAGAAACCGAAGAAGAGCGCATCCAAACCCGCGCCTTCATGGACGAGCTTTACAAAATGAGCCCGAGAGTACATCACGACATCCAGGGGCTCCGGCCCTACCCGGACACGCCGGTTTGGGAGTTGTGTCTCGAGATGGGACTCAAGCCGCCAGAGACCAACGAGGAGTGGACCCGGGCCCACCGGCTCGCCGCCCCCCTGTTCGGATGGACCGAAAAGCGGCTCCGCCGCCTGGTCCTCGCAAACCGCATCCTCTACGGCAGGGCCGGAAAGTCCCCGCCCGCCGTAAACGCGGCCCAGCACGAGGTTCTGCGCAAGAGGTTTTTAAAAGGAGAGTTCCACGGTCCGGTGGAAGAGCAGATGTCGCGCTGGCCGTCCCTTCAAAACAAGATTTCCGACCCCTCCGAGGAGGAGTAGCCACGCTGAAAGAAAGTGCCTCTTTCACAATTCTTGCAAATTGAATATCCAATGTTCAATTTACAAGAAAGCGCAAACGCGCCTGAAGCCGCTTAAACGACCTGCCATCCCGTCGGAAGCAGTAAATAGTTTTTGTTGCGAAACAGAGGGTTTGCTGAATTTTGCGGGGCTACCTTGGAGTGCGGCAGCTTGCTGCCGCTTTGTCCGCCGGGAAGCTTGCTTCCCGGAAATGCGTTCCACAAGAGGCTCACAATATCATAGCCACCTTTTTTAAGTTCCGGCAAGCCGGAACTTGTGAAAGCGAAAGCAAGCTTTCGCACACCCAAAAACGGAATTTCGCAACAGGCAGTAAATAAGGCTTAAACGGCGTCTACCCCTTCTTACCTCTTTTCCCCTTTCCCGCGGGCGCGGGCTTTTCCAGGAGGCCGTGGATGGAGTAGCTCAGGAGCTCCTCTGCGAGCTTTTTGACCGGGATTTCTTCGTCCTCCTCTTGCGAGAGCCGGAACATGACCTCTTTTACGCTCCCCACAATGTGGCGGGCGGCGAGCCAGGGCCGGATGTCCTTTCGGACCAGGCCCATGTCCTGGCCGAGCTGGATGGCACCTTCGGTGCGCCGGTTGATGGTCTGGTAGAACTCCTGGATCTTTTTGTCGAACTCTTCGTCAAGCCCCAAGGCGTGGTTATACAGGATCATGGTGAGTTCCTTGTCTTCGAGGAGTATGGTGGCGATCCTGGTGGTGTTGTGAAGGAGCTGCTCCTGCCAGGGCGGGCTGTCCGCGGACAACTCTATCCTGGTCATGGCGCCGGTAAGCCTTACCAACAGGATGTCCACCAGCTCGGCGAAGACCTCCCTTTTGCTCTCGAAGTAAAGGTAGAACGTCCCGCGGGCGATGCCGCTTTCCTTGATGATGTCGGTAATGGACGCGCGATAGTAGCCCTTGGCCGCGAACACCGAGGTCGCCGCCTCCAGTATCTGCTCCCTTCTCTGCTTCGACTTCATCTCCGCCGCTCCTTTATGGAGAGTGTCTTTTAAACGCTGAGACGCCGAGACGCAACAATTATTTTATAACATTGTCCGGGTTTGTTCAGGTTGTGAGTCATTGCGCCTTTGAATGAAATAAAATTCTGTCCCGGAGCGAAAAGAAAACGTCTACCTCAACCGGCACATCGTACTCAAAGACCTGTCTGCGTGCAACGCACAGGCAGGCACGTAGGAACAGGGGCCTTAAGGAATCAGATCCTGAAAGGGTGTAATATTCAGCATGACCGACTGGAGATGGAGCGCAGCGAAAGTGCCAATCCGGTTCAGCTCCTTGTTATGTGGTTTCTGTATATTTGATTGATAGTTCATCTTCAAGGTCAAAAATTGTCAGGGCTTTCATAATTCTATCGAATTTACCCGTATTGTCAATATTCCCCTCGATGAAATATGTGTCATTTATTGGAACGGGTTGCCTAAGCCCTTTTTCATTTGGGTTTTTAGTCAAGCTAATTCGCTCTCCTAAATCCGTTGTGAAAAATGTCTCTGGCTGTAGTTCAAAAAGTTGTTTTAAAACTTCTACATAAAGTTTTGCTACCTGATTCACTTCAATTTTTTGGTCGAGAAAAATAGCATATTCCAATTTCTTATATTTTGGATCGTCTGCTTGAGAGTACCGAGTTCTAAGCCTATCAAGGAGCCTTTTCCTTTTCAATCTCCATTTTGATTTTTGAACGTTCGATTTCCAGGTTGATCCATTTATCTTGAGAGTACCGAGTTCTAAGCCTATCAAGGAGCCTTTTCCTTTTCAATCTCCATTTTGATTTTTGAACGTTCGATTTCCAGGTTGATCCATTTATCAATAAGTTTTTTAAAGCGCCGGTAGTTTGCGATCTGTTTTTTGATTTGGGGGGCGAACTCCGGTCGGATATACTCGGTGCGCCCTTTCCCCA
>JAWOBU010000018.1:0-17975 GCA_046484135.1 bacterium | reverse complement strand
TTTGAACAAACTCGACGGATGGGTCCGGCGCAAACTCAGGTGTGTAAAGCTCAAGCAATGCAAACGCGCCCGGGGGATGGCCCGCTTCCTGATGAGACAAGGAATCAGCAAAGACCGGGCGTACAGCCTGGGAGGTTCCGGAAAAGGCTGGTGGCGTTTGTCTTGCACGCCGCAGGCCCACAAAGCCATGGGAAAGGATTGGTTCGAACCGATCGGCCTCGTAAGCCTCGCCATGAGGTATCATGAGTTGAAGCGGTAGAAGAAACCGCCGGATATGGTGAGTACGTCCGGTGGTGTGAGAGGACGGGGGCCGTGAGGCCCCCTCCTACTCGATTAACAGCAGAAAACTTTCCGATCCCGTAAAAGTCCGCTCTCTACACTTGCCGCCGCACTCCCTGTTGACTTGCAATAATATCCTTTTCAAATTAGTATGCTCCGAATTATAAGCTATGAGCCGGGCCAGCCCCGGAAGCGAGGTTGAAAGTCAAAGCTCGGAAGTGAATGTTAAAAGCCCGCTCGTGTAAATTTTCATCCCAGGTATATGCGTACAGGTCAGCCGGTACTTTAAATTACCGGCTGGTGGGGAAACAATTTTTAAGAGAAGGAGGAGAAGATGAAAAGGATTACTGTGGTAGGGTTTTTAGTGGTAATTATGGCGCTGCCGGCCTGGTCCGCTGCCGAGGTGGAATCCGTTGCCGGAAACATCACACTGCACGGTCACATTGACTTTGTTTATCGCAACTCGGAAGCTGATGAAAAGATCAAGAAGGACGGGCCGAACCAGGAGTGGAACGGTTACGACACCATGAACCTGGAGACCGCCATTCTTGGCATGAGCGGAACCGTAGGAGACAACGTAAGCTGGCTCGTCTCCTACGCCTTCGCTTTCAGGGGACCCGCCGCTGCCGCAGATAGCGAGGCGGTCACGGACGACACCAACAACAATTCCGCCGGGGCCCTCTTGGACGCCCAGATCAACATCAGAGTGGCCGACATGATGGAGCTTTCCTTTGGGCGCTTCATCCCGCCCACGTCCATGACCTGGGCGCCCCACCAGATGAGCGCGTTCCATACCGTGAACTACCCCCTTATTCACGGGTCCGGAATCGCTCCCGGACAATATGCTCATATAGACATGTTGACCCTTCCCCGGTACCAGACCGGTGTGATGCTTTCCGCCAGTATGGGACCGGCCAAGATCATGCTCGGAGGATTCAACGGAAGCGAGTACGTAGGCGGAGACGAGACGGACATTGGAGATGCTGAGGCTTATGGACTCGATAACACCATGGACATTGACCGGAACAAAGGACTCTTGGCCAAGGTAGCGGTGGACCAGGAAGGAATGCACTTCGGCGGCTGGTACTATGCTGAGGACGCGGCCATTGAGCCCGAACATCTTGATGGCTATATCGACACCAGGCCGGCGGACGGCAATCTGGTCCAGTGGGGCATCGAGGCCGCCTATAACGCGAACAACCTGCTGGTCGCGGTCGAGTATCTCCAGAGCACCTTTGACGCCGAGGACAGCGCTGTGGACGACAACCTGGTCCAGAGCGGCTGGTACTTCCTGGCCGGCTACACCATGAACCGGTTCCAGGTCGTGGCCCGCTATGACTACGTGAACTACGACATGGAAGAAATGCTTTTGGACGACCGCCACGACGTCTCTTCCTCTGACTACAACGAAGAGTCCGCCATCACCGCGGGCGTGAACTACCTCTTGAACGAGCAGACCACGGTGGGACTGAACTACACCTGGCGGGACCTCGAGAACTACGAGCCCGCCGCGGACGAGCTCGCAGTCATCGTGGAAGTGGACCTCTTTTAATCGGTCCTGAAAACCAACCAACCAAAGAGGCGGCCCTCACCGGCCGCCTCTTTTTCGTTTGCTCCTACTCCTATATAGTGCGAGCGACGGGAGTCGCGATCATCTGCACCGTGCGAGCGACGGGAGTCGCGATCACACAACCCCCCCAAGATGGCCCACACACCCCCACGCAAGATGGCCCACACAACTTGTTGTGTGGGTGATTTGAAGATCACGGCAGAATCCGCTTCGTCTGGTAAAGTACATGAAGAAGGCCGGATGGTTTGATGGCGGAGGGGCACGGCAAACATCTTTTACAATGTACCTGCAGACCCACTTCGTGAGTCTGCCCACACAACGATTTCTGTGGGCTATCCGGATGGCAGAGTTGTGGGCCAGTCAATGGCCGAGGGTGGGCTATCCTGGTGGCTTAGTGGTTTACTATTTGACAAAGGAGAGTTGTATGTGGCCGATTGGAAACTTAAGACAAACGGTCCTGCTTGCCGGAGACGCTGACGGAGAGACTGAGCGGTCACCAAAAATGGGGTAACTTCACTGGTTATAAACCGTTCCTTAAGTTAGTATAGTAAAATGCCATGACCGGAAAATCGCTTAACATCGGGATAGCCGGCACCGGCTTTATGCCGGGCACCGGGCCTGCAACCTACTTCCAGGCCATCCAGGAGTGCCTGGCAAAAGACCATAACCTCTGCCTTTTTGCCGGATGCGGCCCGGTCGTGCCGGACCTCGTCCACCTGGTGGATGCCAAGCGGGTCCCTCTACAGGCCCTCCACGCCATGCCGGTACCTGTCATCGCCGACTTCCACGACCACTACTGGACCTCGTTTCAGCCCTTTCCCGCGCCAGACCTCTTGCTCCGCCTGGTAAGGCAACGCTCGCTCCTTTCCCATCACCTCGAGGTACTGAAAAGGTCTGCCGCGGTTATAGTCCACAGCCGGGCAGTGGCCGGCTCCATCCAAGAAACCATACAAAAGAACCTGAAAAACGGACCGCCGGTCCACGTGGTCCCCTACGGCATAAAAGCCTCGAACATTGGTTACGAAAATACGGCCGAGGCGGACCCTGCGTCCCCCCTCATTCTGTTCGCGGGGCGCGACATGTTCAGAAAAGGTTTCCCGGTCGCTGTAAAAGCGCTCCGCAAGGTGCGCGAGAAGAAGCCGGGCGCCCGCCTCCGGGTCATAGGCGAGGAGTACGTACATACGCGCTTCGCCGCCCGGCTCCTGTCCCTGGGCCAGCCGGTCGAGTTTCTGCCCGCCCAGTCGCCAGGGGAGCTTGAAAGGCATTACAGCGAAGCGTCGGTGCTGGTCCTGCCCTCCCGGCAGGAGGCCTTCGGCATAGTCCTGGTCGAGGCCATGGCCGCGGGACTGCCGGTGGCCGCCGCCCGCCAAGGCGGCATCCCCGAGGCGGTGGAGGACGGCGTCAGCGGGCTTTTGCACAAACCCGGCGACAGCGCCGATCTGGCAGACAAGATACTCGCGCTCCTGGACGATAGCGGCATCCGCGAGAGGATCGTGCAAGGCGGGCACGAGCGGGCCCGCAGCTTCTCGCTTTCCGCCATGAAAAAAAGCCTGGAGAGAGCTTACTTTTCGGTGGCTGAAGGAGCGCAAAGTTGACCCGCAAAAAGAAGGCCCTGTTCGCCTGCGCGGCGCTGATCATGGCGCTGGCGCTCCTCGAGGGCGTGCTCCGGCTTCATGATTTCGGGTTCTACTTCAACTACAGCGCCGACCTTATCGGCATGCCCCTTCTCGACCTCTACAGCATAAGGCGGGTCCAGAATCGGACCGTCGAGTTCGACCGGCGCGTGTTCTGGAGGTTCAAGCCCGACCAGACCCTGGACATCGAAGGGGTTTACAAAGAGCCGGTGCACATCAACTCCCACGGCTTCCGGGGACCGGACTGGCCGGACCGGAAGTCTGACGGGGTGTTGCGGGTGGCCTGTTTGGGCGACTCGACCACCTTTGGCTGGAGCGTGGGCGAGAAGGACCCGTACCCCTACCGGCTCGAGAAGCTCCTGGCAGAGGAGTGCGGAAAAGAGGTCGAGGTCCTGAACCTGGGGGTTACCGGTTACACGTCGTTGCAGGGCATAGAGCTTCTGAAAACCAAAGTCAAAGAGTGGAAGCCCGACCTCTTGGTGTTCGCGTTCGGGCCGAACGACCGGCTGCCCGCGCTTATGTCGGACGAAGAGCACCTGGAAAAAGGCACCTGGGACAAAAGCGCCATAAGCCTTACATTAGGCAGGCTCCAGGTCTACAAGCTCATAAAGTCTCTGGCAGTGTACGTAAAACGACGCACCCAGGGAATAAGCCTTGATCCAGCCACCTATATCCCGCGCCTGAAAAGAAAGGTCAGCCGCGACGACTTCAAACAGAATGTGAAAAAGGCGAAGTCGCTGGCCGACTCCATTTCCGCGGACATGATCTTCATCCACGTTGATTATCCTTCCCTGCCCAAAGACCACCCGGGCAGGCAGATGAAAGAGCAGGCGCAAAAGCACGGAGTGTCGCCGCCGGAGTGGAGGGAGTGGAACGGACGCAAGCTCGTCCGCCACTTCCGGGACCGGCCCGGCATCCGCGCTTTTGATCTCCGGCATCTGTTCAGCTCAAGCCTTGAAAAAATCAAGTCAGGCGAGCTCGACCCGCAAAGGGCGGCGCGCCTTCGAGAAAAGATGCCCGGCAAGATAAAAGAAGAGCCCTGGCGATACTTGATGGTTGACAACGGCCATCCCAACGAATGGGGCCACGAGATCATCGCTGAAAAGATACTGGAAGAAGCCCGCCACATGGACCGCTTCCGGGAAATCTGCAAAAAAGGGAAGCAAGAGTGAGCCGGCTGTCAAAAACAAAGCGGGCCCTGTTCGCGCTCGCGCTCCTGGCGCTGGTCCTTTTCGCCTTGGAGGCCGCGCTGCGCGTGGCAGGGTTCCGCTATCAAAGAAACGTCTCCTACATGCAGTTCAACTTCCCCGAGCCTCATACCCTGCACAACATCTTCAAGCCAGACCCGGAACTCCTCTGGAGAATGCGGCCCGGCTATCGCATGGGCGAGGGCTTCCCCCCCTTGAACGAGCAGGGTTTCCGCGGCCCCGAATTTGTCGAGAAAAAATCTGACAACGTCTTCCGGGTGGCCTGCTTGGGAGACTCGGTGACCTTCGGCGGAGTCGAGGCCTCCTTTCCCGCGCTCCTGGAGAGGTTTCTTAAAAAGCGACTTAAAGAAACAGTAGAGGTCATGAACTTCGGCGTGCCCGGCTACTCGTCCTTTCAAGGGAAAAAGCTCGCGGGCCGCGTGCTTACAAAGTACGACCCCGACGCAGTGGTCATACTATTCGGGTGGAACGACCACTGGCTCGCGCAAGGGTTCGCAGACCACGAGCAGAAGATGGAAGAGGCTCCTCTCGCCGGCGTGGTCGAGACCTTGCGCAAGGCAAGGCTCTATCAGCTTATGGCCCGCCTGGCGGCCGCGTTTGCAAAGCCGAAGGACAAGCCGCTCGTGCCGCGGGTCCCGCCCGGTCGCTATGAAAAGAACCTTGCTGACATGACAAAGCGCGCTAAAGAAAACGGCGCCGTGGTTGTTCTGGCAACATCGCCGAGCGCACTTCCGAGCGGGGAAATGCCCTCATACCTTGTCGAAAACCGGTTCGTAAAAAGCGGGGAAAAGCTCAAGAAGCTACATGAAAATTATAACCGCATCGTGAAGAAACTGGCCCGGCAAGAGGGCCTACGGCTTGCGGACCTGGATTTGATTTTCCGAAACCGTGATGTTACAAGCCTGTTTGAAGAGCCGGAAAATGATATCATCCATCCCAACCCGCAAGGATACCGGCTCATGGCAAGGGAGATCGGAAAGGCCGTCTTAAAAAGCAGGCAGGAAGAGAAATCCGAGTAGACACTGGAAACCTGCGTAAGTCGTTCTTAAATTTTTACAGCATACTTTTAAAAAGGAGGACCACTCATGGCCAGGATAGCCAAGGTAACGGGACGGGAGATACTGGATTCAAGAGGGAACCCCACCATCGAGGTTGACGTTACGCTGGAGTCCGGACAGCGCGGAAGGGCGGCAGTGCCGTCCGGGGCGTCCACCGGGGTCCACGAAGCGGTCGAGCTCCGGGACAAAGACAAGAAGCGCTACGTGGGCAAGGGCGTGCAAAAGGCGGTAAAGAACGTGAACGGAACTATCGCCAAGGCGGTAACAGGTATGCGGGCGGACGAGCAGCAGAGGCTTGACAACGCTCTCATCGAGCTGGACGGGACCGACAACAAGGGCAAGCTGGGCGCGAACGCCATCCTGGGCGTGTCCATGGCGTCGGCGCGGGCTGTTGCGGCTTATTACAATCTTCCGCTTTATCGTTACCTGGGCGGTCTCAGGGCCTACACCCTGCCGGTTCCCATGATGAACATCCTGAACGGGGGCGAGCACGCTGACAACAACGTAGACATCCAGGAGTTCATGATCATGCCCCTGGGAGCGGACAGCTTTCGGGAAGCGCTCCGGTGGGGCGCCGAGGTGTTCCATTCGTTGAAGTCGGTTTTGAAGTCCAGGAAGCTGGTAACGGGCGTGGGCGATGAAGGCGGTTTTGCGCCGGACCTGAAGTCGAACGAGGAAGCGTTAAAGGTGGTGATCGAAGCCATAGACAAGGCGGGCTACCGCGCTGGCGAGGACATTTGTATTGCGCTTGACGCCGCGGCGAGCGAGTTTGAAAAGGACGGTAAGTACGTTCTGGCGGGCGAAGGCAAGACCTATACGGCGGGGGAGCTGGTTGATTATTACAAGGGGCTTTGCAACAACTACCCGATCGTGAGCCTGGAGGACGCCCTTGCAGAGGACGACTGGGAAGGCTGGGAGAAGCTGACCGAGGAGCTTGGCGAAGACGTTCAGCTCGTGGGAGACGACCTTTTCGTGACCAACACCGTGCGGCTGGAGCGCGGCATCGAGCAGGGCATAGCCAACTCGATCCTGATCAAGGTCAACCAGATCGGCACGCTTTCCGAGACCATTGACTGCATTGATCTCGCGAGCTCCGCGGTCTACACCTCGGTCATAAGCCACCGGTCGGGCGAGACCGAGGACACCATAATCTCCGACCTGGCGGTGGCCATGGGCACCGGCCAGATCAAGACCGGCTCTCTCTCGCGCACGGACCGCATCTGCAAGTACAACCAGCTTCTGCGGATCGAAGAGGAGCTGGGCGACAGCGCCCATTTCCCGGGCTGGGCAGCGCTCGGCTGAGGCAAGGTCATAAACCGGGCTTTGACGAAAGAAGGAAAAAATAGATGAGCTTTTTTACTATTGACTGGCGGGACAACAAAGTGGTGATGATAGACCAGCGCTACCTGCCGGAAAAAGAGATTTACAACGAGTATCAAACCTATGACGAGGTGGCCGAAGCCATCGAGGTCATGGTAATAAGAGGCGCTCCCGCGATCGGTATAGCCGCGGCCATGGGCATGGCGCTGGCGGCGCGGCAAGGCGCCCAAACCGGCTCCAAGGATAAGCTCCGCGAGACCATGCAAAAAGCGCACGACAGGCTTTACCGGACCAGGCCTACCGCGGTGAACCTGGCCTGGGCGCTGGAGCGCATGAAAAAACTGGCCGAAGGCATGGAAGGGGCGTCTCCGGATGAGATCGCAAAGGCGTGCGAAGAAGAGTCAGGAAAGGTACTTAAAGAAGACATCGAGATAAACCGCCGAATGGGCTTTAACGGCGCCGCCTGTTTAAAGGACGGCGACAATGTTCTCACCCATTGCAACGCGGGCGCGCTGGCCACCGGCGGCTACGGCACCGCACTGGGCGTCATCCGGGCGGCGGTGGAACAGGGAAAGAACATCCACGTGTACGCGGACGAGACAAGGCCGTTCCTGCAGGGGGCGCGGCTTACCACCTGGGAGCTTATGAAGGACAACATTCCCGTGACCCTGATTACCGACAACATGGCCGGACACCTCATGAAAAAAGGAAAGATACAAAAGGTGGTAACAGGCGCTGACCGGGTGGCCGCCAACGGAGATGCAGCCAATAAGATCGGGACTTACTCAGTGGCCGTGCTCGCCGAAAGGCATAACGTGCCTTTTTATGTTGCCGCGCCCCTGTCCACTATTGACCTGAAAACCGGAAGCGGAGATGACATACCCATCGAGGAGAGGACCCCCTACGAGGTCACCCATGTGCTGGGAAAGCAGGTGGTGCCGGACAATTGCAGGGTCGCCCATCCCGCGTTCGACGTTACGCCGGCGAATCTCATCCACGCCTTGTTCACGGAAGCCGGCGTGGCTGAGCCGCCCGGCCTCGAGACCATAGCCGCGCTGTTCAAAAAATAAAAGGAGGACTGAATTGAACAAAGACGTGATCGGGAAGAGCAAGTACGAGATAGACACGCCCGCCTTTCTGGTGGACCTTGACATACTGGAGAAGAACATCAGGAAGATGGCCGATTACTTCAAAGATAAAAACGCCAATGTAAGACCGCACTGGAAGACCCCCAAAACCGTGGAGATCGCCATAAAACAGCTCGAAGCGGGCGCGCACGGCATCACCTGCGCCAAGGTCTCCGAGGCCGCCATCCTGGTGGAAGCCGGCGTAAAGGACGTGCTTATCGCGAACGAGGTGGTGGGAAAGAAAAAGCTTGCCAGGCTGGCCGCGCTGAACAATAAGGCGGACGTGAAGTGCTCAGTGGATGACGCAGTCCAGGTGGACATGGTCTCCGAGGCTGCTGCGGCAGAGGGCGTAACCATCGGTGTGTTGGTGGACGTGTTCGTGGGCCTTCCCCGCTGCGGTGTAAAGCCGGAGGACGCTCCCGCCCTGGCCCGGAAGGTTGACGGCGCCGGGAACGTAGAGCTAAAGGGAGTCATGGGATACGAAGGCCACATCGTGAACATGGAAGAGGAAGAGCGCCGCCAGGAGGAGGCTAAAAAGAGCATGGGCATGCTGGTCCAAGCCGCGGAGTCCATCCGCGAGGCCGGCCTGTCCTGCGACATAGTCTCGGGCGGAGGCACCGGCACGTATAACGTAAGCGGGGTATACCCGGGCGTTACCGAAATCCAGGCCGGGTCCTACTGCCTCATGGACACCAAGTACGGCAAGCTGGACCTGGGATTTGAAAAAGCGGTAACCATCCTCTCGACCGTCTGGTCCAAGGCACCGGCATTGCCCGGCTGGACCATACTTGACGCGGGAATGAAACAGATGACCAACGAGTTCGGCCAGCCCGAGATCATCGGAGTGCCCGAAACCCGGGTGGCCATGCTGTCCGAGGAGCACGCCCATCTTCTCACCGAGGAAGGCGAGTCTCCCCTTAAGATCGGCGACAAGGTCGAGATGTATCCTTCCCATATCTGCACCACGATAAACCTGCACGACGTTATGTACGTGATAAAAGACGGCAAGGTGGCGGACGTATGGAAGATAGCGGCCCGCGGCAAGAGCCAGTAGAAGAAAACACACTTTATAAAATGAATGTGCTGGCAAGCCGGGTCGTGTTCCGCGACACCGGCGCGGGCGAGCCGGTGGTCCTGGTCCACGGATGGGGCGGCTCCGGCTATGACTGGAAAAGGCTCATACCTTACTTTGATGACCAGTATCGGGTGATAGTTCCGGACCTGCCCGGCTTCGGCAACTCGGACAAACCGGACATAGCCTACAACCTTGATTACTACCTCCGCTTTATGGAGGCCTTTATTGCGGAGCTCGGGGTCTCGCGGTTCCATCTTGCCGGCCATTCAATGGGCGGACAGATCGCTGCCGCTTATGCGTTGCACCATCCCGCACAGGTCGCGAGTCTGGTGCTTCTGGATCCTGCAGGCGTATCACACCAGGTCCCCTGGTTCTACCGGGCGGCATCCCGGCCCTGGATCGTATATCCCCTGCTCCGCTTTATGCCGCTTTTCTTGTTCGAGTTCTGGCAAAGAAGGTTCGGGCCGTACTATGACTCGTCCTTTCTCTCTCATGAAGACATAAAAGGCCATTACCACAGCTACGGTCATAAACCGGGAGCGCGAGCTGCAACCCGCACGTTTAAGAACATTGTGGCCGACCCGGCTGCCTGGCTCGACAACAGGATCGCAGAGATCAAAGCGCCCGCGCTGGTGGTATGGGGAAGACAGGACCCGCTCTTGCCGCTCGAGATGAGCGAGGCTTTTATAAAATGCCTGCCGGGTGCCCGGCTGGAGGTGCTGGAGAGATGCGGCCACTGCCCCCAGGAAGAGAAGCCGGAAGAGCTCGCTGACTTGTGTACAAGCCACTTCCGCGACGCGCGGCTATCTTCCGGTTGAACACCGGGTTTGCAACCTGAAGGGCCGCCCTATATCCTGAAGATATGAAAGGGAAGGATATGATGAAGTGTCGCGCTGTGGCATTTGCGCTGGTTCTGTCCCTCCTGGCAGCGGCCTGCTCGCAGGACGCCGATAAAAAAGAAACCGGCGGAAAAGATCAAAAAGAAGCCGAAGGCCTTCAAGTCCTTTGCTCCTTTCTGCCCCTCTGGGCATTCACCAGGAACGTGGTCGGCGACCGGCAGGGAGTCGAAGTAGACGTGCTCATACCCGGCGAGCAAGGCCCGCACGACTACCAGCTTACGCCCGCGGACATGAAAAAGATAAACGCGGCGGACCTGTTGGTGGCCAACGGTTACCAGCTTGACGAGTTCATTACCGACGCGGCCCGGGAGGCCCGGCCGGACCTCCGTATCCTCAAAGCCGCGGAGGTGGCCGAGCCCATATATATTGAAGAGGCCGGCCATATCAAGAACACTGGCAAAGAAAAAGGCCACGGCCACGATCACCACGCAGTAAACCCCCACGTGTTCGCAAGCCCCAAGCACGCAGCCATGATGGTGCGGGAAATCGGCAAAGCTTTGAGCAAAGTGGACCCGGCCGGGCGGGAAGTGTACCACCGCAACGCCGAGCTCTATGCCGTAAAACTCGAGAAGATCGGCGAGAAGATCAAAGAGCTGGTTGACGAATCTTCAAACCCCAAGATTGTGACCTTTCACAACGCTTTCGACTACCTGGCGCAGGCATCAGGCCTCGAGATCGTGGGGTCCATTGAAGTTGTACCCGGGCAGCAGCCGTCCGCGGGCGAGCTTTCCGGCCTGGCCGAGAAGATCAGGCGGACCGGCGCGGTGGCGGTGTTCGCGGAGCCGCAGTACTCGCCCCGGCTTGCCAGGGTCCTGGCCCGGGAAGCGGACGTCAAGATGGATTACCTGGACCCGGCAGGGACCGGCGAGATGCGGCCCGGCTACTACGTGGAGGTTATGATAAAGAACTACAAGACCCTGGACCAGGTCCTGCCGGAGAAGGAGTAGGCATGGGCGTATCCAAAGCCGAAGCCAGAAACCGCGAGCTCCCGGAAGGAGTGGCCATCGAGGTCCGGGACCTTCAGGTGGAGCTGAGCGGCGCCGTGATACTCTCCGGCGTGAACGCCCGCATACCGGAAGGAGCGGTCTCCGCCCTGATCGGCCCCAACGGCGCGGGCAAGACCACGCTGCTTCTCGCCATCCTGGGCATCATCCCCTACCAGGGAAAGATCAAGGTGCGCTGCGGCAAGGGCGCTCATAACATCGGGTACGTTCCTCAACACCTCGACTTTGACCGCGGCATGCCGGTAACGGTCATGGACTTTTTGTGCATGGGCAGCCAGAGAAGCCCGCTCTGGCTTTCCAGGTTGCGAAACCGGAAGAAGCACGCCCTCGAGGTCCTCGCCCGGGTCAAGGCCGACCACGTAGCCGGCAGGATGCTCGGCAACATCTCGGGCGGAGAGTTTCAGCGGGTCCTCCTGGCCATGGCCCTCATGGAAGAGCCGTCTATACTGCTTCTGGACGAGCCGGCCAGCGCAGTGGACAGAAACGGAGAGCAGCTTTTCATGAACCTCGTAAAGTCCCTGAACGAAGAACAGGGGCTGACCATGCTCATGGTAAGCCACGACATCAGCATGGTGACCCGGCTCGCCGAGCACGTCATCTGCTTGAACCGCGAGGTCTTAAGCGAAGGCAACACCGCGGACGTTATAAACGAGAGCACGCTGTCCGCCTGCTTCGGCGCTGACAAGGGGCTTATGCTGCATGACCACCACTGGGGGGAAGATGTAACCTGTGCCTTCGAGCCGCTTTCAGACGAAGAGAGCCATAACGGGGACTGAATTGGACGCGATCTACGATTTTATCGAGGTGTTGTTACCCTTCGCCTTTCTGCAAGACGACTTCATGAAAAGGGCCCTTATTACAGTGGTCCTGATCGCTCCTCTTTGCGCGGCCATGGGGGTCATGGTGGTCAACTTCCGCATGGCCTTTTTCTCGGACGCCATCAGCCACTCCGCGTTTACCGGCGTGGCTTTGGGCATGCTCATGGGACTCTCCCCGGACCTGACCCTGATCGTGTTCGGCGTGCTGGTCGGGGTCGGCATCATATCGGTTCGGCAGAAAAGCTCGTTGTCGGTGGACACTGTCATAGGCGTCTTCTTCAGCTTCACAGTAGCGCTCGGCATCGTGATCATAAGCGTAAAGCGGAACCTGACCACCGGCCTGCACGCCTATCTTTTCGGCGACGTGCTGACCGTGTCCATGACCGAGATCGGGGGCATCCTGGTCCTGTTCCTGGTGTGCCTGGCTTTCTTCTTTTTTTACTTTAACGACCTGTTTCTTCTGGGCATCAACGAGCGGCTGGCCAAGTCGCAGGGCGTCCGCGTTCGGCTTCTCGAGTACGCCTACGCCTTGCTGCTCGCACTGGTGGTTACCGTGTCCATCCGGGTGGTGGGACTGCTGTTAGTTACCGCCATGCTGGTGGTCCCGGCCGCGGCCGGAAGGAACATGGCCCACTCGGTCAAGGGAATGTTCTGGTGGTCCGTCATAATAAGCCTGGTCGCGGGCGTAGCCGGAATCATAACCTCGTATCACTATAACCCGCCGGCTGGCGCAACCATCATACTCATCGCCTGCGGCGTGTTCCTGATCAGCCAGGTCTACTCCATAGCGCGGAAGTAAGACTTGAGCTTTAAAGAAATTTAGGATTTATTTCTTAAGGAGTGTTTTTGATGCTCTCTCGAGTTACCAGCGCCGCGGTTTTGGGGGTCGAGGCTTACGAGGTGTCGGTCGAGGTTGACCTGGTGCCTGGCATGTACAGCTTTGACGTGGTGGGCCTGCCGGACCCCGCGGTCCGGGAGTCGCGGGTACGGGTGCGGTCCGCCATCAGCAACAGCACCTTTCCCTTTCCCGGCGAGTATCACATCTCGGTGAACCTGGCCCCCGCGGGCATGAAAAAGGAGGGCTCGGCTTACGACCTTCCCCTGGCGCTCGGGCTCCTGTCCGCTCTGGGCCTGATCGAGAAGGAGAGCCTCGAAGGCTTCCGCGTCCTGGGCGAGCTCTCCCTGGACGGCATGGTCCGGCCGGTTGCCGGGATACTGCCGGTGGCGGTCGAGTCGAAACGGCAGGGCTGCAAGGGGCTCTTGATCCCTTCCGAGAACGCTGCCGAGGCGTCGGTGGTCGAGGGGGTTGCGGTATATCCTGTCTCAACCCTGGCGGAGGCGGTGAGTTTTTTCCGCGACGAGCGCATAATCGAGCCGGTGCGGACCGAGAGCGCATCTCTCATGGAGCGCGAGCGGGTCTACGAGGTTGATTTAAAGGACGTGCGAGGACAGGAGCACGTGAAAAGGGCGCTGGAGGTTTCCGCGGCGGGCGGGCATAACGTGCTCATGACCGGTCCGCCCGGCTCAGGCAAGACCATGCTGGCGAAAAGGCTTCCCGGCATCCTTCCCGATCTTGACTTTGATGAAGCACTCGAGACGACCAAGATTTACTCGGTGGCAGGGAAGCTGTCTCCTGACCGGCCTTTTATCGGCACCCGGCCTTTCTGCTCGCCGCATCACACCATCTCCGACGCCGGCCTGATCGGCGGAGGCCAGTACCCGAGGCCGGGCGAGATCAGCCTTGCCCACCACGGGGTGTTGTTTCTGGACGAGCTGCCGGAGTTCAAAAAGCAGGTCCTCGAGGTCCTGCGCCAGCCCCTGGAGGCGGGCAAGGTCAACATCTCGCGGGCCACCGCTTCCATCACCTATCCTTCCCGGTTCGTGCTGGTCGCGGCCATGAACCCCTGTCCGTGCGGGTATCTCGGACATCCGCTCCATGCCTGTTCCTGTACGCCCCGCCAGATACACGCCCATAGAAACCGCATCTCCGGGCCGCTCCTCGACCGGATAGACATCCAGGTCGAGGTACCCGCGGTGAACTACCGGGAGCTTTCCGACCACGCGGGAGGCGAGAGCTCGAAAGATGTCCGCGGCCGGGTGAACCGCGCCCGCCAGCTTCAGCACCAGCGTTTTGCCCGAAGCAAGGCCCGCTGTAACGCCCACATGAACTCGAGGCAGATCAGGAGGTACTGCGAGGTGGACGATGCCGGGCATTCGCTTCTCCAGCACTGCGTGGACCGGCTCGGCATGAGCGCCAGGGCGCACTCGAGGATACTGAAGGTGGCCCGGACCATCGCCGACCTGGAGGGAGCGGAGGACATCACGGTGGCCCATTTATCCGAGGCCGTGCAGTATCGAAGTCTGGACAGAGCCATGGGCTGACATGCCGCCGTAACGAACAACGCTGCCGAAAGAGACATTGAGCGGGTTAAGCGGCTATGAGATCATAGAAATTATCTTCAAGTGGGAGAAATGACATGCACAATATAGAAGACATCATTCGCGAGCTGTCCGAACTCCCGGTTGAAGAGCGGACCCGCGTAATTGATTCTTTGCTTCGGACCTTAAATCCGCCTGATACCGAAGTTGACAAGGCATGGTCTGAGATTGCCGGAAGTCGTCTCTCAGAGCTTCGCCTCGGTGGCGCCCAGCCTGTTTCAGGGGACCAGGTCTTCTCGAAAATCAAAAAACGCTTCCTAAAGATGAAATTCGAGTTTCACCCCCAAGCAAAAGCCGAATTTTTCGAAGCCATCTCCTATTATGAAGATAAAGAGCAGGGGGTGGGCGAGCAGTTTGCAATGAAGGTCTATTTAGTGCCTGTTGCGAAACTCCGTTTAGGAGTGCGCCTGCCTGTGGGTGGCCGGCACAGGCAGGCTGGAAGTCCTGAAAGCGATAAACGCATCTTTTTCTATCCACCCACACTAAAATACGTTGAACCGCCAGGGAAAGCTCTTACAAGAATAATGTAATAAAGGAGTGATGATGCTAAACCTCGAGTTGACCCCCGAGCAGAAGCTCGTACGCGAGACTACCAGGAAATTTTGCGAGCGGGAGCTCGAACCCGTAACCGACAAGCTCGACGAGCACAAGCTCCTGCCTTATGACCTCATCCGAAAGTTTCTCCAGGAGGTACAGGGCACCACCGTCATCGAGACCGCAAAGGACTTAAAGGAGTTCCTCGAAAACCAGGACCTGGTAACCCGCGCCCTTATCGCCATCGAAACCTGCCGGGTGTGCCCGGGCTTTGCCCTGTCCATGGGCGCCAGCCTCGAGCTCGCGGGCTACGCCATCAGCTTCGCCGGAAACCTCGAGCAGGTCGAGCGATGGGCGGTCCCCATCTTTTGCGGCGACAAGATCGGAAGCTGGGGGCTCACCGAGCCGGAGGCCGGCTCTGACGTGCAGGGCATGAAAACATCAGCCCGCCAAGACGGTGACGGCTACGTGTTGAACGGGCAGAAGACATTTATCTCGAACGCCCCCTACGCGGACATCATGGTGGTCTACGCGCAGGCGCCCGCAGGAATCACCGCGTTTGTACTCGAGCGGGGCATGGAAGGACTCACCACCAGCGAGCCTTTCGACAAGATGGGACACCGCGCGTCTCCTACCGGCGCCATCTACATGGACGACGTGCGGGTGCCGGCCGAGAACCGATTGGGCGAAGAGGGCAAGGGCTTCTGGTACGCTCTCAACAACTTAAACCACGAGCGGGCCAGCACCCCCGCCATGCAGATAGGGATCATGGAACGCTGTATTGATGAGGCCGTCCGTTACGCCCGCGAGCGGGTCCAGTTCGGCAAGCCCATCATCAAGTTCCAGGGCATCCAGTTCAAGCTGGCCCGGATGTGGACCAGTCTTATGGCGAGCTACAGCATGCTTTACTCTCTCTGTGACCTGGAGAGCCGGGGAATGGACATAACCGCGATGGCGAGCGCGGCCAAGCTCTACTCGACCGAGAGCGCCACCCAGGTGGCACTGGACGCCATCCAGATCATGGGAGGCTACGGCTACATGAAGGAGTACAAGGTGGAGCGGTTCATGCGCGACTCCAAGCTCATGGAGATAGGCGCCGGCACCAGTGAAATTCAGCTCATGATCATGGCCCGACAGCTCATGAATATGGACCCCATCGAGCTGAACCCCGCCTTCGCCGGAAAAAGCGTGTTCGGAGAAAAGCCCGGCTGGTGGAAAGAGCTCGACGAAGAGGCTTGAGCATACCCGCCAAATAAGAGATATTAGAAATAAGGAGAGTCGGCTCATGGCCGCCCCGCCGGTAAATACTCTCGGCAAGGAGTTGCCTGAATGAATCTTTCTTCCCTGCTTTCGGAAAACGTGGAGCGCTGCGGCGAGTACCCGCTTTTGCATTACCAGGGAGAGACCATAACCAACCGGGAGCTCGAACAGACCGTGAACCGGGTGGCCTCCGGCCTCTCCGAGCTCGGCGTACAACCCGGCGACCGGGTGGCGCTCGTCATGGGAAACTCGCCCGAGCTCGTGGCCTCCATGTTCGCCTGCTTCAAGATCGGCGCATGGGCCATGCCCGTGGTCCTCTCTTTAAAGCCTTACGAGTTCGCGCTTATCCTGGACGATGCAGAACCCACCACCCTTATCGCCCAGACCATGTTCTGCGACTGCCTCCAACTGCCCGAGAAAAAGGAAGGCGCCATAAGCTACAAGGTGATGGTGGGGAAGGGCAAGCTGCCCGAAGGATGGATGAGGTGGGACGACTGGCTGGTCGGCCAGAACGACCGCTTCCAGGAAAAGGACTGCGAGCCCGACGACGTGGCCCTGCTGTTGTATACCTCCGGGACCACCGGAAGCCCCAAGGGAGTACTCCTCTCCCACATGAACCTTTACTCGAACGCCATGAACAGCGCCCGCTCGCAGGGGCTCAAGCAGGGCGAGAAAAGCCTGGCCGTACTCCCGTTGAACCACTCCTTCGGCATAACCGCCTTCCTGGCCTCAGTGGTCTACGGCATGGAGGTCGTGCTCATGCCCAGGTTCGATCCCGTTCAGGTAATGGAGTCCATTGCTCGCTTCCAGGTGGAAGGCACCGCCATGGTGCCGACCATGCTCGCTTTTATGCTCGAGTGCCCCGACCGGGACAAGTTCGACCTGAAAAGCCTGAAAAAGATCGTGGTGGGGGCCGCGCCGCTGAGCCCCCGCCTCCGCGAACGATTTGAAAAGGAGTATCCCCACGTCCGCATCCTAGAGGCCTACGGTCTTACCGAGGCCGGCCCAGCGGTTACTGTGACCAGACCCGACCAGCCTGACAGACCCGGTTCAGTCGGCCAGAGCCTCGAGAACCAGGAGGTGTGTATCATGAGCCCGGAGGAGAACATCCTGGGACCCGGCCAGGTAGGCGAGGTCTGCACCCGCGGTCCGCACGTTATGGCCGGATACTATCACCGGCCACGCGAGACCGCCGAGGCCGTCCGCGACGGGTGGCTCCATACCGGCGACGCCGGCTACCTGGACCGGGACGGGTACCTATATCTTACCGAAAGGATGAAGGACCTCATCATCCGGGGCGGGGAGAACGTGTATCCGTCCGACGTGGAGTCAGTGCTCCGGGACCATTACGCGGTCAAAGATTGCGCGGTGGTGGGCGTTCCCCACGAGATTTACGGGGAAGAGGTCGTAGCGGTGGTGGTCAAGAAGCAGGACACCGAGGTAACCGCAGAGGAGCTTCTGGACTACTGCCGCGAGAACCTGGCCCCCTACCAGGTGCCGACCCGCATAATCTTTTCCACCATCCTGCCCAAAACACCCATGGGAAAGGTAAGAAAAAAGGACCTTCGTAACCAGGTCGGAGGAATGGTGAGCTCCGGGGAGTCGTCGTAGACAGAGTGAAAGATATGATTTGGCAGGGTGGCCTACCCATGCCGCACTGCTTGGCCCTCTGTGCCAAGATAGATGAGACACTTCCCCTATGTTAAATTACTGTAGGGCGGGGGAGGATTAGAGATGTATAGGGATAGAG
>JAWOBU010000154.1:0-7451 GCA_046484135.1 bacterium | reverse complement strand
TTAAGCGGCATCCTTGCCAGTATCTTGCTGTCTGTGCCCAGGATGGCGTCTCCTTTAATCAAAAAGCCCCTGAAATGCGGCCTCATAATCAAATGATGGAAGCAGTACCTTTACAAGAGGAGGAATCAGAAAAAATCCTGGAGAAAGCCTTCATCGGTGGAGAAATGTGTTGCGAACAATCCGGAAACTTGTCTCTTGAAAACTGGTTTAATAGACGATTCCTTCCATGCTTGGTGGCTATCGATTACAAAGAGTACGCAAAGATGTGTATCAGTGCTTTGCGAATAGTGCAACGTACGGCTGGGACTGATTATGGCACATCAAGACAAAGAGACTTAGGTCAATTGTGGGCTGATATGACAAGAGGTTACTTAGGTGAAATTGCGTTAAAAAAATTTATTTATAATCGCTGGTCCACAGATATAGAGCTTGGTCATGATCCAGGAGACATTCAGGATTATCTCCCTCAAGACATTCATCGAGTAAAAAAGCCGAGTGAGGGCTGGAGGAGACCCCGCCTGCTAGTCAGTGTGAAAACAACTAAGTGGAATGGAATATGGCTTGACATACCCGGTGATCAATTCCATCATTCTTCAGTTCATGTACTAGTCAAAATCGGGGTGGGACAAGATCATCTTTTTGCCTTTTTTAAGGAAGTAAGCGTTTTTAGAGATAAGATTTTAAAAATTGGCGAAGAAATAGGAAGCCTTACAGAAGAGGAATCTTCTGAACTTTTTGAGGCTCTCCCTTCCTTCCGTCCTGTTCCTGCTTATCTATGTGGTTTTATTAGGTCAGATATTCCATTCGAACCTCTGTGCTATGGGGGGAAAAAGGGGACAAAGCACTATAAAATTACGGCATGGCGAGGTCCTTATGAAGTAGGAGACGAAGATAGAATAAAAGAGTGTGAGGGTATTCATGGAAACGTGAGTTTTCAGGGCATAGAGAGATTTTCAAAGCAAAACAGATACTTGTTCAATACCGGCAATCTTCTATGGAGAGATGAAGAATGGGAAGATTTTTATTCTGAACTATGAGAGGAGTATTCAGAACATAAACAAATTTAATATTATATTTTAATATTTTTGTTTTTCAACTTTTTTCTTAAAATTGAATCAAGTCTTTTAGCTAGCTTTTCCTGTTTAGAGATTTCACATTCCCAAACTACCACTACATTCCATCCTGTCTTTTCAAGCCCGTTTCTGACTTTATCGAACCGGTCAATATTACGAGACAACTTTTTCTCCCAATATTCGGTATTACTTTTAGGAATTGAGGCCCTTTTGCAGTTTTTATGCTGATGCCAAAAACACCCGTGACAGAAGATTACCGTATTATACTTTTTTAATACTATATCTGGATTTCCAGGAAGGTTTTTACTATGAAGACGAAAACGATACCCCATTCTGTGAAGTAGGCTTCTGACTATAATTTCAGGCTTTGTATCCTTAGATTTGATACGGCTCATATTCCAGCTTCGTTTTTTCTGTGAAAGATGATCTACCATTGTTTACCTTTATAAAAAATGTTTAAGTTGAGGGGGCACTTCTTACAATTAAGCTTATTTTCTGAATCTTCGTCCAAGAAGGCCATACATCCTTTTTTGTTTTCCTGTGCTCTTGAGTTCCGGAACAACAACCTGCCTCAAGATTCCCGATCTATTATGAATGCCCTTATTACTACCATAGCCCCGAACAGAAGTCAACCTGAAATGTATATATTTTGTTTTTGTCATTAAAAACAAAGGCTTGGGTTTTAGGATAGCCGGCTACCGTGCGGGTGTTACAAAAGGTAAGGGGAGTGTAACGTTTTTGCTGTATATAGAGGGGGGTGTATCCACGAAGGAAGAGGGTTTCACGCAAAGGCGCGGAGGCGCAAAGGGAAGAGAGGAAGAAATTTTTTAGCTTACGGAACAGAGACTTGTCGCGACTGAAAGTCGCTCGCACGGAGGAGGGGGGAGGAAAGGCTACGGCGCAACGGGGAAAAAGAGGGTTTCACGCAGAGGCGCGGAGACGCGAAGGGAAGAGTGGAAGATATATTGAGCTTACGGAACAGAGAGATATCGCGACTGAAAGTCGCTCGCACTATGGTCATCTTAAGCAAAAGGATCGTTGCGGCGTGGTGACATTGCGTTTATAGCCAGGCTGGAGCCTGGCGGTCCCGGGGCGTTGCGTTTAAATAACTCCTGCCTGCCACGCGGTGCCTTTGTCTCTTCCCCAGCACCTTCCCCTCAGAACTGCTTTTCCGCGCGTTGGGGGTCGGTTTTTGGTTTTTCGGTCCAGTAGGATTCGGCTTGCGGGTTGAGCTTGGTTTCGAGGGGGTCTTTTCGGAGGATACGGATGGCGATACCTGCGGGCGTGAACATGATTATGAACACCAGGACAAGCATTACGTAGAGCATGGTCTTTACAATGAGCTGGAAGGCTTGTTCCACGGTCCATGCAAAGGGCGAGAGCAGTCGTGGCATGACAAGTGCGATGGAAAGCAGGACTGCCGCGGCCAGGGCCAGGTGCTCCATCCTGGCTTCCAGTCCCCGGAGCATGGACAGCACGGAGAGCACGGACAGGGCAAAGGCCACGCCGAAGCCGAAGCGCTCCCCCTGCCGGCAAGTCTCTTCCAGCTTCCACCACTCGACGAGTCTGGCGGCCACTGCGTTCATTTAATACCCTTTAACATCATGGCGCAGGATCATGTTTCCGCCAGGTTGCAACCGGTTGTCAACCCCCGATCTTTTCCAGGGCTTGGCGGGCGATTTCTTTTATGGACTGGTCCTTGTCCTTACTTAGGGTGGTGAGGAGCTTGCGGGACTTTTTCGTGCCGGCCTCGGCAAGGACCTGCACGAGCGCGAGCCGCATCTTGGGAGTCCGGCGGGACTTGGCGCCGGTGAGCTTTCCGAAAAATCCCTTACTAGAGTCTGCTTCCAGGGACTCGATGACGAGGTCTTCCAGGGTCTTCTTCTCCTCAATGTTGATGTTGCCCATTTTGGCTAGTACCTTGGCCGCGAGCTCGACCGCCTGCTCGGTCTCGGGGCTCGGTTCTCCCTCCGGTTTTCTAACCAGCACGTCCGCCAGTCCCTGTACGGCCTCCTGGCTCAATTGGGGAAAGCGGGACAGAAGCCCGGCCGCCCGCCTGTAGACCAGCGGCTCCGTATCCGACAGGGCTTTGACCAGCCAGGGCTCGGACTCGGTTCCCATGGCCTTGGCGGCGTAGACGATGGCTTCTTCCCGCACCCGGTAATGTTCGTGCGAGGCGAACTTATCGAGGTGCTCGATAAGCACCTCGCTTTTCATGTCCCCCAGTACCATGATCAGGTTCCGGAGCAGATACCAAGGGATGCGCGGCTCCAGCGCCCGCTCTTTTATCAGGTCCGCCACCGGCGGCCCGAACCGCACCAGTATCTCACAGATGAGCCTACGGACGTTCCTGTCCTCGGTGCGGGAGAGCTGGTCCATGAGCGCGGGAGCGGCTTCCGGCACCGCGGCGTAGATCATGGCCGCCACCTTTTCTCGATGGGCCTTGTCCGGATCGGTAAGGGAGTTGACCAGGACCTTGATACAGTCGGCACGGCCCAAGAGCTGCAAAGCCTCGCCCGCGATCTCCGTCCTTTCCGGGAAGTCCTCGGCAGGCGACTTCCAGTGCTCGAGCAGGGTCCGGAAAATCCGGTCGGCCTCTTCCACTTTCTGCTTGCGGAGCAACTCCGCGATCATGAGCACGTAGCGGCGGGCCGCGGCCCGGTAGTCTTTGGGCTTTTGTATGTTCTGAAAGTCAGCCAGCCGTTTGTCCGGGTCCTCCAGGAAGGAGTCCACGAATTGCTCGACCATCATTCGCTCGCGAAGCTCCGGCGGAAGCTCGTCCAGGGCGAACACGCCGCGGCGGTAAAGATCGCCCATGATGTCAGCGGCAGCGTCCGGGTCCTCCACCACCAGCCGCGCCGATACCTGCCGCAGGGTCTTCTGGATTTTCTCCAGGTACTGCTTGTCTTCCTCAGACTGGCCCGCGCTCAAGTAGCGGTCCTCGTACAAGAGGCAAAGATGACGACCGGCTCCCGCCAGGGTCTCGACCGGCGTCGCCAGTAGCATCTCCTGGGCCAGCACCGACGAGTCTATCTCCTCCTGACCGGAAACCACGTCTTCGGCACGGAGAAGAACCTCGGCCAGTAACGAGCCCTCGGGTAAAGCCTTCAGGGCGTCCTCGACCCGGAGGGTCCACACCGCGTCCGGGTCCTCCTGCATGGCGTCGGCAAGGTACTTCAAACGCCGTATCTCACCGCAAAGCCGCGACAGGGTCATGTCCACCCGGAAGTCCAGGGTCGGGTCGCTCACCACACGTTCGGACTCGTGCACAGGGGTGGCATGGAACACTCCCTTCGAGATAAGGGACGCACCCAGGTCCTCGGCTGTCTGCTCCTCCGGATCGTAAGAAGCAAGGGTCCGCACCAAGCTGACAAAGGCGTCCTCGCTAAGGTAACGCCGGAGCTGAAGGCCGGTGAAACCCTTGGCGTTGAAGAACTCGACCAGCTTTACCGCGAGCTCGTCGAACTCCTCCGCACCCAGGCTGTTCTTCAGGTTTACCGGTTCGGCAACGTCTCCGCCCAGCATGAACTCCCGGGTGGGGCCCCGGCTCCGCACGTGAAGGATAATCTCGTCGTGGTTGTTCATTACCGATTTGAACTCGTTGTACAAGGACTGAAGGGCCTGTTCGTTCTCGGGTGCTTCTGCGCTCTCCGGCTGGAGCGCGTAGCGGGAGAGCCTGGTCAGTAAAGAGGCCAGCGCGGACAGCTCCTGGCTGCTCATGCGCTTGGATTCCGAAGGCTCCGGTGCGGGCGGTCCGGCCGCAGGCTCCGCAGATTCGATGCCGGGCTCCTTCTCTTCCTCTTTGTCCTCTTCGGCGGCTTCTTGAGGCCCCTCAGCAGAGGGCGGCGCCGGTTCCGCCTCCTCCGGGGCTTCCTGTTCCACTGTCTCTTTCCCGGCAGCCGGGGGTTCTTCCTCCTGGTAAGAGTCGGCCTCTGTTTCTTCCGCCGGTGCCTCCGCGGTGGGGGCAATGGCTTCCGGGGTTTCTTCTTCTGATTCTGATGGCGGCGGGGGAGACTCCTCTTCCAGCGCGGCAGTGAGATCGAAATCGTCCTCACCGGCGCCGGACTCCAGGTCCGTAATTTCAGAGGCTGCTGTTGCTTGCTCTCCGCCTGGCGGTGCTTCGTCAGCATTGCCGGAAGGTCCGGCTTCCGTTTCTTGCTCCCCGGCAGGAGAGGCCTCTTCCGGTCTTTCGGGAGGCGGCGCTTCCGGCTCCGCGGGCACCGGCTGGACCTCGTCAGAGGTGTCAACATCGCTCTCCGGTTCTTCCGGCGGCGCTTCTGTTTTTACCGGCGAAGGCTTTGAGGCGGGTTCCTCGTCCAGGGCGGAAAGCAGGTCGAGCTCACCACCGCCTCCGCCTTCTCCGCTGGAGGAGAAAGCCTCTTCCATGGAAGGCGCGGGCTGGTCCGGCGGCAGCGGAGCGCTTTTTTCTTCGGTTTGTGCAGTCTCGGGTTCCGACCGGGACTCCGGTTCCTCGGAAGGCGGTTGCGGGGTTTCTGTTTCGCCGGAGATATCAGTGGTCCCGGCAGGTTCTTCGGTGTCTTCCGGAGGAGGCGCTGCAATGGGTTCCTCCGAAGCCGGTCCCGGCTCGCCGGTTTTATCTTCCGCAGGCGGTGGCGGAGTCTCCGGTTGAGGCTCGGGTTCGGCTTTTTGTGTGGGAGGCTCGGGCGGCGGAGGGGGTTCCGGCTTTGGTGGAGGCGGCGGCGGTTCCGGTGTCTGGCTTTGCTGCTCCTGGGCGCCGCTGTTTTGGGACCCGGTCTCTTCCAAAAACTTCTTGAGCTTTTTAGCGGTGAAGTTCAGCCATCTTATGCCGTAGGTGTTGGGTTTTCCTTCTTCCTCTGCCGGTATCTTCTGGATGATCTCGCTTACTATGCGGATGGTCCGGTCGTTAGTCTTGAACTTGATGACAAGGATGATCCTCTCCCCTTCCTGGAGGTCCTTCTTGGACTTCAAGGTCATCCTTCCCTTGTTGAAAGTGGTCTCGGCCGCTTTTTTAAAGGCCTCTACATTTTTATATTTCAAGGGGATCTGGTTGAAATTAGCCTTGTCCGCCCCGCCGGCCATGGTATCTCCTCAGCGGATCATTATATCTTATTATGTCTTTCCATCAAAGGGAGCTGCGGCCCGCGGATTTCAGGGGTCCATTTTCCGAGGTCTGTTTTGAGAGGGGTATTGTCTTATGATCGCCGACCGTTATTTTCTGTTGAGTTATGAAAAAGTAATGCAGGAGACGTAAACTTTGGACAGGCCGCGTTTGTCGTGGCTCCCGCTGCTTGCCGGAAAAGGGACGCGCAGTTATAGCCGGCTTTCAGAAAAAGAGAAAAACCCGTTGCGTCTTTTCACCCTAGCGTGAAACAGAGTCCGGCCGGAATCCCTCTCATCATTCCATCATCCTCTGGGCGGCGTACTTGCCGAGGCAGAGGGCGAGGAGCACCACGGGAGTGCCGAGCTCGTCCGGCACGGCGGAGCCGTCGCACACGTAGCAGTTCTTGATCTCGGTCATGAGGTTTTTGTCCAGGGCGTGGCCGATGCGCACCGACCCTCCGGGATGGGCCGCTTTTACGGGCGAGGTAAAGAGGGAAGAGGGCTTGCAGCCGGCCCGGAGCAGTATCTCCCGTGCTTTTTCGTCTCCGGACTTGAGCCTGTGTTTGACCTCTGGCTCCAGGCCTTTTTTAAGCTTTCCGTCTTTGTCAATGGTCCCGGAGACCGGGTCCTTGACCTTGGTCATGATGCCCATGGTTCCCCTGACTTTGTGGAGCTGGTCCAGCCGGGGCGGGAGCACCATTCCCATGGAAGAGAGCTGGAGGAGCCACGGCTCGGCCAGGTCGGTCAACATGAATCCTTCCTTTTGGTGGAAGTCCCACGTGCCCGCGCTCATGGGGATGTCGTAGATAGAGCCTTTTCCCTGGCCCTCCCGCTGGCCATAGGTAAAGAGCAGGGGATCGGTGAAAAAGCCCTCGCCCGCCTTGTCAACGCCGGAGCGCTTGAGTATCACGGGCGTGCCCAGGCCGCCCGCGGCGAGCGCCACCTTTTCCGCCCGGACCTCGACCTCGCCGTCCGGGCCGCGGCCCCGGACTCCTTCGGCCTCGCCGTTAGTGCGGATGACCTCGCTCACCTGCGTCCGCGTCAAAACCCGCATGCCCATCTGCTGCGCCTGTTTCACGAACTCGCGCGCAGTCCACTTGGCGCCCCTTTTGCAGCCCAGCATGCACTCGCCGCAGTCGCGCTCGCACTTGTCCGGGTCTATGAACTTGGGCAAAAGCTGCCAGTCAATTCCGAGCTCGCAGGCGGCGGCCATGATGCGGCGGGCCGCGTCGCCCACCAGGTGTTCCGGAAGGGTCCGGATGCCGAGCTCCTCCTCGAGCTCGTCGGCAAAGGGCA
>JAWOBU010000140.1:0-3739 GCA_046484135.1 bacterium | reverse complement strand
TAATGATGCCAGAGAAACCCAAAGGTTTCAAGGGAAGCCACGCATGTGAAGTTCCCCCAATTTCCAAATTTCCTGAAAGCTTTAGACCTCAAGTAACCCGTGGGTGGCCCACCCATCCTTCCGAGGATGGGTGGGTTTACAGGTTCAAAAGAGGTTGATCACTGTATCATAGCGTTGTATTACACCCTGGGGCTAACCTGTGAACCCACCCGTTCGCAGACGAACGGGTAGGCCACCCCGAGCTCTGCCCCATATATCGTTTTCACCATTTAGTTGTTACAAGAGAGCAATCTTAAAATGAAATTTGAACTGCAACAAGAAAAAACGTGGGAACTCCTTAAGCCACGCATGAGGAGGAAAAGCTCTTGTATGCCGGCCATGATTCCGTTATTCTGTTCTCGGACACAGGCGGACTCGTCCGCAGAGATTAAAAACAACCAACTGAGAGGGAATGAGCTATGGCACATAACGGAATTCCGGCCTTCAAGCTGTATAAGCCGCGTGATGACCACCCTGACTGGTCCGCGCTGCAAAGCGAGGCCCGGGACCTGGCTGCCGAGATCTCCTCGCACATCAACAAGGACTCTGATATCACCATATCCGACCGGCTTGCGAACCTGAACCGGAAACGCAAGAGCTACGTAACCACCCTGTCCACGTTCTTCGAGAACCGGCGGCGGCTGAAGTCCGGTAACGGCTGTCTTCTGCCGCTCTACTGGATCTGGGTCATGCACAACGCCTGCAACCTTCGCTGCGTGTACTGCGACGACCACTCGGGGCAGGGCTGGTTTGAAAAGGACGATAAGAACACCCTGGACACCGCGGACGCGAAAAAGCTCATGGAGTTCATGCGCACGGGCTGTAGCTCCATCTACTTTTGCGGGGGAGAGCCGACCATCCGGAAGGACCTGCCCGAGATGGTGGAGCACGGTTTCGAGCTCGGGTACTTTCCCATGGCCATGAACTCGAACATCACGGTTCTTCACGACAAGCTCCGGGACCCGGCCTGGAAGGACGTGATGAGAAAGCTCGACATCCTGGTGGTGAGCGTGGACGCGCTCTCGCCGGACAAACTCGATTCCATTTTCCAGCGTTCTTACGGCAGGCAGGTGCTTGTTAACGCTCTCATGCTCCGGGAGCTCCAGAAGACCAACAAGTTCATGCTGATCGTGAACTCGGTGGTTACCAGGGACAGCGTGGACGAGGCCCTGGCGGTGCTGGACTGGGCCAACGACCTGGGAATGTTCTACGCCTGTGTGCCGGCCAATAAGAACGAGCGGCCCGACCCCGAGCTTGTAAACGACCCCCGCTACCGCGAGTTCGTGGCTACTCTATTGCAAAGGAAGAAGGAGGGACACCCCATCATCGGCTCCTACCGCCTGTTGGACAAGTTCCTTTACGCTAAACCCTACACCTGCATGACCACCATGAAGCCTCACGTGGGACCGGACGGGGTTCTGCCCTGGCCCTGCCGCGCCAGCGTGAACGTGGAGCCGGAAGAGGTGAACGTGATGGAGTTCAGAAACGTGCGCGAGATGTACGACGCCGCTTCCAAGGTGGTCTGCCCGACCGGCTTCCACGGCCCGGCGCGCAACCAGTGCGGGGGCGAGTGTGCCTGGTACCAGAACTACACCACCGAAATCTACCGGGACACCCTGCTCCGGCCTTGGCGCTTCCTGGCGGAAAGCCGCGAGCTGACCTCGAACCTGTAAAACCAAATAACGGAAAACCGGATGGAACTCTGATTCTAACGTACCGGCACAACGGAAGTAATGAAAACAGTGCGAGCGACTTCAGTCGCGATATGTATCGCTCTCCCTATCCAAGCGGACAGTGCGCTTGCTGAGTGTCATTAGCCTCCTCAATCTTCCTTCTTCCACTTCCCACCGCTCTCGACCCGCTTTGTTACGTTCTGGAGGACATTGACCAGGCTGTCCCGAGCCACTTTCCGGCTGATGAAGTCAGGCACGGGCACGCCCGGGTCCAGGTGGGCGGAGTAGCTAACAATCGCGGTTTTGCCGTCCGGGGCTTTCTGGACCTCCCAGAAGCCGTCCGCGGACTTCATGAAGCTCTCGTACCCTTCGGCAAGCCCGAAGTCAACCCTTTTGCCCGGGACCTCGGCGCAGGCCTTGATGTAATATTCGACCTCGACCCAGAAGACCTCGCCCAGGTAGCGGATGAACATACACCTGCCTTCAGTCTTTAGCAACTCGGACTCCTTCAGCCTCGGAATGAACTCGTGGTAGTGGTCATAGTCCCGGATGGTTTTCCACACCGACTCCGGCGGAGCGCTTATGTGGGCGGTGGCTATGAACCGGAGCTTCTTGCGGTTGCCTTCGCCCTCGATCACCCGCTCGGTTACCAGGACCTCGCCCGCCTTCAGCTTCTTCCACCTTTTTTCGGTAACCTCGAAGCTCGGCTCATAATCGCTCGCTCCTGCCAGGCTCGCTGCCAGGAGCAGGAGGGCGACAAAAAGCGGTGCTCTTTTTAGCAAGGACATCTTTATCATTTTCATGAGTAAAATAATACCTCCTACGGAGGGCAGGAATCAAGAGCTTTCCATCGAAGATCACTTTTTTTGTCCTGAATTGGACCGGAGTTGCAAGTTGCTGTAAATAAAATAAAGGGAGTATAGAGCCTCTTGCAAAAGTCTGATTATCGAGGGGGTAAGTTAGACTTTGGATGGTGGGAGCGAGCTCCAGCTCGCGATCATCGAGACCTGGAGGTCTCTCCCACCTTCTCTCCGCCCTTTTTGCAAGAGGCTCGGGAGTATAAAAAAATTAAAACAGGGAACTCCTTTTCGCAATGATTTGGTGAAATCATCGTCAATTAGAACATGAAATAAAGTAAGGTTGATTGGAGGAAGAAGGAGGAGGAACATGCGATGGTATTGAGGCTGGGCTGGTGCGGACTTTTCATTGCCGTGTTTTTTTTATTTCCGTTGGCGGGAGCTTCCCAGCAATTGGACACGACTTTCAGCCAGACGGCTCCCCCGGCGCCGGTGGGTTCCGGCGCGCGTGCCATGGGCACGGGTGGCGCTTTTATCGCTATCGGGGACGACGCCACGTCAGCCAACTGGAACCCGGGGGCCATGGTTCAGCTCATTTACCCGGAGTCGAGCGTGGTGTTAAGCGCAGAAGGCCGGGACGTTGCCGGCGACCATGACAGCTCTAACGCGATAAACCACGTAAGCCTTGTGTATCCTTTCTCGGTGGAAGGCATGAACATTGTAACCAGCGTGAGCTACCAGCGGCTTTACGAGTTTTATTTTACTGGAACTGCTACGGGCACGGGCGGATACTCGTACATAGACCAGGTGCTGGTATTGGACCCGACTATGCCGGTGGTGGAGATAGCCGACATCCACGCTTCCTATCCGGTATCCGTAGAGCAGGTCAAAGACGGCAGCCTGGAGGCCCTCACCCCTGCGGCAGCCATCCAGCTTACCCCCCGCTTTTCTGTGGGGGTTGCTTTTAACTTCTGGGACGACGACTGGATGGGTTCTCCCTATCAGCAGACCTACGAGGAGAATCGGGGTCAGGGCACCCGGTATCAGAGCGACGGGGCTTATAACGTGGACGGAGACCTTTCTTCCTGCACTTGCAACGGTGGAGAGCCTTGCGACTCGTTTGGCGACGTAATAGACGACCCCTCCTGCCTGGGAGATACCTCGGTCATTGCCGGCTCCACCGGCGTTACCGTAAGTCAAACCGATGCGGTGGAAATCCACGGCCGTGAA
>JAWOBU010000017.1:0-89792 GCA_046484135.1 bacterium | reverse complement strand
CCGGCGCCGTCTTGACGTGCCGGTCGTCCTTGGGTCCGGCCGAGAGGTCGCGCAGGATGTCGCGGCAGCGATCGGATAAGGTAAGAGAAGTGCAACGTTTTTGCTGTATATAAGGGGTTGTGTCCACGAAGGAAGAGGGTTTCACGCAGAGGCGAAGACGCGAAGGGGGAGAGAGAGAAGAAGAGATTTTGAGCTTGCGGAGCAGAGGATTATCGCGACTGAAGTCGCTCGCACAGAATAAAGAGGAAACGCTACGACGCGACGGCGCGACGGAAAAAAAGGGTTTCACGCAGAGGCGCTGAGACGCGGAGGGAAGAGAAGAAGAGTATGTTTATCGCGACTGAAGTCGCTCGCACGGAAGTCATCTTCAACAAAAAGAATCGTTGCGTCATGGCGGCGTTGCGTTTAAAAGGACTTTTCAATGTCTAAGTATTTAAAAAGCAAAGGCCCCGCATACTTCACGGGGCCTTTTGTTACAACAAAGCTTTATTATTTTTTTCAGGCCGCGGCCTCCTCTGCTTTTTCGGAGGCTTCGGGCGCTTTGGCTTTTTCTTTTCCGAGCTCTTCGTACTTGAGGTATATGAGCGCCACGGTGCGATAGAGGAAGTGCGCGAACTTGGAGTAGGGCGAGTACACGAGGAGCGAGAAGACCAGGATGAGGTGGACGTAATAGGTCGGGAACGCCAGGAGATGGACGTCCCAGAAGCGGAACATCTGTGCGAGAAAGCCGGTTACGCCTACTCCGAAGATTATGTAGAGGAACAGGTAGTCGAAGTAGGACGAGGTCATGTCGCCCGAGTCTTTGAGCTCTCTGCGCTTTTTAATCATGATGCCGGAGCCGATTATAAAGGCTGCGGCGCTGGCGTTGGCGAGCCACTTGATGGGGTGGTACCACACCAGGGGGTACACCCCGAACCAGTCTTTCCCGAAAATCTCGTAAGCGACCAGAACCACGATTGCGAGCACGGTCACGACAAGCAGTCCGATAAAAGAGAAGAACACGAGCTGGTGTGCGAGCCGGCGCCACTTGTTGGTCTCGCACTGGTTGAAGTCGTCGTGGGTTACGATCCTTTTTATGACGTCCACTACCGCGCTTCCGAGCCTGGGCTTGTCCGCGCCGGAAATAAAGGCTGGAACGGACTCGCCGGACATTCCTTTCCAGAGCCGGTTGATTCCGGCCAGGAACACCAGTGCGGCCAGTCCCACGAGGGGAACGTAGACCATGTTTATGACCCAGTGGTCAATCATGTGTCCGAACACGATCTGGCTATCGGACATTTCCCCGTGTACCCACGGCCAGTAGGGGTTTGCGAACACGAGTATAAGAAGGATGAGCGCGGGTATACCGAACAGCCAGGGCAGATAATGCGGGTCTCCCATTCTCTTTGCCAAGGCTGGCGGAAAGGACACGCTTTCGATCACCTTTTTGCGGACGGCGCCCAGGACCTCGCCGGGCTTGGCGCCGCGCGGGCAGTAGGCGGTACAGTCGCTGCACTGGTGGCAGAGCCAGACGTTGCCGTCTCCGATCAGATTATCGCGCATTCCCCACTGGGCCCATATCATCTCCTGCCTGGGAAAAGGGCTGTCCTCGGGGGCCAGGTTGCAAACCACCGAGCAGGTGCCGCACTGGAAACACTTCTTAAGAGATTCCCCCCCGTCCTCGATAATCTCCTGGACAAAGCCCAGGTCCGGATCAATTTTTACCCTATTGTTTTCAGCCGTCATGATACTCACTCCTGCTATTTAAGATATCCATGGTTTGAAGCCGGCCTGACCTCGCGGTTTGCCGCCTGGCCCTTACATCCCCTTGAAGGGGTTCATGCCGACCTCTTCAATGGTCTCCATGAACTCGTCAATGATCTTGGGAAGCCTTTCATAGTCGTGAATCTCGACCTGGAAAAGCTGGACCCGCTCGTCCTCGAGAGCCATGGTGGTCAGCTTCTCCCGGACGTTGTCGCTGCGGGCCACCATCATCTCCGAGCCCTTGGTAAAGTGACACTGGTAATCGTCGCCGTACTTGCAGCCGAACAGCATGATGCCGTCGTAGCCCTTGGACAGGGCCTCGTTCACCCAGATCACGTTTACCGATCCCAGGCAGCGGACCGGGATGACCCGCACGTACGGGTTTATCTTGCCTCCGCGCAAGCCCACCATGTCCAGGGCCGGATAGGCGTCGTTCTCGCAGGCCAGGATGAGCACCCGGGGCTTCTCCTCGAACTCGTCCGGGACCTCGACCGACCGGATCATGTTGGCCACCATGTCCACGCTGTAGTCCTTGAAGCTGACGATCCGCTCGGGGCAGGCGCCCATGCACACTCCGCAGCGGCGGCAGCGGGTGGTGTTGGGAAGCGGCGTACCTTTCAAGTCCTCGTTCAGCACTCCGAAGGGGCATTCCTCGGTGCAGCGCTTGCACTGGGTGCACTTGCTCAAGTTGAACTCGGGATAGCTGTTGTCCCCGGAGCGCGGATGTACGGCCTCGCCGCGGGAGGTCATCTCCACGCACTGGATGGCTTTCAGGGCCGCGCCGGTGGCGTCCTCGATGGCGCCCTGGCCGTCCATGGGAGAGCGGACCGCGCCGCAGGGGTAGATGCCGGTTCGCCTGCTCTCGTAGGGGAAGCAAATAAAGTGCGAGTCAGGATACTCCCAGGAAAGCGCAGGCAGGTCCGGCCCCTGCCGGTAGCCCAGGTTCAGTATCTCGGTGCCGGCGTAATCCTTGTACTCCTCGAGGCGCTTCTTGGCTTCCTCCAGTTGGACGCCCTCCTCGCCCTTCTCCACAATGGCTTTCGAGTCGTTGTAGATGCGGATTTTCTCTCCGTCCGCGGAGTTGGGGAACATGCCCACTCCCAGGACCAGCATGTCCACGTCGAGCTCGATGTTCTCGCCCAGCAAGGTGTCGTCCACCAGCGCTTTCAGACTGCCGTTGCTTTTCTCGACCGATACCACGTTCCCCTTGGTCATGAATATGCCGGGGTCCTGCTGGGCGCTCTTGTAAAAGAGCTCGTTGTGTCCGGGGGCCTTGAAGTGATCGTAGACCACGAAGGCCTTGGCCGCCGGGTTTTTCTCCCGGACATAGCCGGCCTGCTTGATGGCGTTCAGGGAGTTGATGGACGAGCTGTAGCTGAACTGGTCCTCTTGGGGCGAGCCTTCGTTCTGGACGAACAGGACCGAGCGGGGCTCCTTGTTGTCAGAAGGCCGGACGATCTTTCCGGCCTTGGCCATGGCTTCGAAGTCTATGCTGGTTACCACGTCGGGTATTTTCTTGAAGCCGAGGTGTTCGAGGTGGGTGGGCTCGGACGGTCTCCAGCCGGTTGCCTGGATGACGGCGCCGACCCGGAACGGCTCCTGGCCGGCCAAGTTGACGTCGAACAGGCAGGGCCCTCCGTTTATGGACTCGATCCTGGCGCCGGTAAAGACCTTGATCTTGTCGTTATTGGTTACCTCGTCTATGAGGGCCTTGATCTCGTCCTCGGGGTCCTCGGCCTGCTCGTAGGGCGGGTTATGGGGAATGGTCTTGTAGAGCTTCCTGTACCATCCTCCCAGCTCCGGCTCCTTTTCCACCAGGTAGACCTGGTAGCCGGTGCGGGCGACCTCGAGGGCCGCGGTCAAGCCGGTAATGCCACCGCCCACCACCATTATGTCCTTGTTGAACTCGTCGTCTGTGACCTCGAAAGGAACGTTGGGCTGGACGCGGATGACCTTGGCGATAGCCATCCGGAGGTAGTCCTCTGCCAGCATCTGGGTGTCTTCTTCTCCGGGGGGCTGGCACCAGACCACCTGCTCCCGGATGTTGCAGTACTCTACTATGACCTCGAGGGGAAAGGCGTCCCGCGGATAAAAACGGGGAGTGGGGCCCGCTATTACCAGTCGGGTGATCCCCTCGTCCTTGATGTCTTTGTTGATCTGGGCCAGGTCGTCGCTCCCGCAGGAGGGTATGGTCTTGACCACCGGGGCCTTCATCTCTTCGGCGGCCACCTTCTTCAAGGCCTCTATGTCGAGGGCCTCTTCTATCCCGTAGCCCGTACAAATATATACAGCTAGTTTGTCTTCCACGGCCTTACCTCCTCGCGATTTGAATGGCCTTGAGAGCCGCGGCGGTCGCGTCCTTGACCGAGCGGGACACGTCAAGGGGTCTCTTTACGCAGCCGGCGCCTATGATGCCGGTGTCCGGGTTGTCCACCACAAAGCCGTTGTCGTCGTATGTGATGTTGGCCCCCGGTATCTTTTCCATCGCGGTGTTGGGGACCACGCCCGCGGCCAGTACCACCATGTCAAAGGCCTTTTCCATTTTGTGCCCGTTCAGCATCTCCTCTACGTGCAACACCGGCTTGTTGTTCTCGGCCTCGGTGATCTTGGGGACCTTGCCCTTTATGAAGTTCACCTTGTCGTCTTCCAGGAGGTCGTAGTAGAACTTCTCCAGCCGGCCGATGGTCCGGATGTCTATGTAAAAAACCGAGACCTCCGCTTCCGGCAGCTTCTCCCTTATGTACCGGGTCTGCTTGAGCGTGCCCATGCAGCAGACGCCCGAGCAGTAAGGCAGATGGTTCTCGTCGCGGGACCCCACGCACTGTATGAAGGCTATGGAAGCGGGCGCTTCGTTGTCGGAGGGCCTTTTGACCTCGCCCGAGGTAGGACCGTTCAGTGCGCAGAGCCTCTCCATCTGCACGTTGTTAATGACGTTCGGATACTTTCCGAAGCCGAGCTCCTGCATGCGGGCGGCGTCGAAGGGCTGCCAGCCGGTTGCCACCACTATGGCCGAGGCCTTCAAGTCAATCTCCTCTTCGGCCTGGTCCAGGTCAACAGCGCCTTGCGGCTCTGCTTTCTTGATGGCCTCGATCTCGTCCGCGGTCAGTGCCTCCTTGTCCAGGACGTACTCGTAAGGATAGGCCATCTCGTGGGGGAGGTACAGGGCCTTGTGCGTGCACATTCCCAGGTTGTAGTCGTCGGCGACCTCGCTTTGGACGGCGTCCTTGTGGGCCTGGCTCACCGGCTTCTTGCCGGTTACGTAGCGGGGCGTGAGCTTTATCTTTACGTCGAAGTCGCCCGCCTCGCCGGCCACGTTTACCACCTCGGCCATGGTATAGACCTTGATCCTGGGATTCGAGCGGATTCTCCGGAAGTTGATCTCCAGGCCGCAGATAGGCGGGCACATCTTGGGGAAGTACTGATACATCCTCGAGACCCTGCCTCCCAGGTAGGGCTCTCTTTCCACCAGCACTACCTCGTGCCCTACTTCCGCGGCTTCCAGAGCAGCGGATATGCCGCTCATCCCTCCACCGATCACTAAAATACGTTTTGATTGATCGCTCATGCCCACCTCGTTCTCGTAAGCAGTTTTTCTACTTCTTTTTTTCCAAAGCCTCCCGCTCTCTCGCGCTCAGGTTGTCCCGGTTTATCTCCATGGTCAGCTCGCCGAACAGCGCGAACTTGAGCCAGCGGAAGGCGAACCGCAAAGCGTCCATATCTGAAGACCTGACGGCATTAAGCTCGTCGTCCGATACCTTGAATCGTGATAAAAACTTGCTCTCGAAGATGAACCTCCGGAACTTGTCCAGGTCATAACAGCCCATGTAAAACATCTCCATGCGGGCCGGGTCCAGGGACCGCTGCTGCAGGTAGGGGTGATGCAGTATCTCCCGGAAGAGCTTGCCGCTCTCCTCGTACCGGTCCGCTCCCTGGTCCTCTATCCACTGGCCGGCCGTCCATTCTTTATCTTCTTCAAACCCCCGGCAGTGGTCCTCTTTCATGAGAAAGAAAAAGCCCCGGCCCTGGGTGTCAGGGTCCGCGGGCGAGGCCTGCCCGAGAGGATACATCCGGCACGGCCAGGGACGGGCCTCATATATGGAACAGCCCTTTTCCGTGACAAAAGGACAGGTCCTTTTTTCGTCCTCGTTCATTCGGAGAAAGACCACGGGCAGCTTCTGGTCTTCGGTAAAAGGCACCAGGGTATGGCGGGCGAGAAAATCGGAGGTGCTCATGTCGAGCGCGCGGCTCATCTGAACGATGTCGAGTGGAGTAAGAACTATGTTAACGTCGGCGCAGCATACGTTGAAGCAGGATATGCCGGGGTAGCAGGCGAAGTGGAACGTGTCGTCCGCGGACATCCTCTCCCCGGACTCCAGTATCTTTCGGGCCACCTCTTCTCTTTCGCTTATGGCTTTATTATCACTCATTTTCTTCGTCGTCCAGGATGTACTCTCTGTGCGCCGAAGGAGACCAGACGGGCAGCGGCATGGGTCTCATGTCAGAGGGGCTCATTCGGCAGCGGTATGAAGCGTGTTGCTGGTACCGGGTCAACATCCAGTCCCAGCCTTGCTGGTAATACTCGCACTCGTCGTTGAAGCATACCCAGTGGAACTCCTCTATCCAGGTGGAGTCTCCGGGCACCTTCCATTTTTTCATCACCGCCCCGCAGTAGGGGCATCCGGGTTTTTTCTCGTCTTTTTTATCGGGCATTATAGAAGTCTCTTTTAAAAAAGCTGTAGGGAACATCGGATAAAATTGCGCAAGTTATAATGTGTGCACTTGTTCGAAAGATGTAATCGCGACTTAAGTCGCTCGCACCGTGAATAATAAAATAAGGCGCGCTCCTTATAAGTCGGTATATAAAGCAAATCCCCGGACGCCGCCTCGGGGGCGGCGTCCGGCGGACTTGCTCATAGTTTGATTACCGGAAGGAGGGGATCAAAGCTCGACGATATCGCGCTTTATCATCTCCCACTCGTTTTTTGATGCGTCATACTTGCAGTTGGCGAAGACCTTCCAGTCGTCCTTCATTTCCGGGAAGTCAGAGCGGCGGTAGTAGCCGGGCCACCTGGTTTCCTCGCGGAAGAGAATGGTGCGCACGTGGGCCTCGGCCTGCCACATCCTCTGTACGTTCTCCCAGCACCTCATGAGCTCGTGCAGGTCCTCAGCCGCCAGCTTCTCGGAGTCCTCCTTGAGCCAGTTGATGAGCTCGAGGGCCCGGTCCAGACAGGGCTTGTTGGTGGTGAACTGGGCGTTCACGCCTGCCGCGTACTCGTCCATGATCTTCTGGAGCCGGAACATGAACTGCTTGGGCTTGATGAAGTTGGGGTTGATATCGGGATCAGAGGACTGGTCCTTGGTGTCTTCGAAAAGCTTCATCGGAGCGTAAGTCTTCTCTTTCAACTTTTCGACCTCGGACATGTCCACGTTGGGCTGGTCGTTGTTGTCCAGGATGAACCGGATGGCGCCCTTGGCCGCGATCCTTCCCTCGGCGTGGGAGCCGGAGGAGAACTTATGGGAGGACGCGCCGGAGGCGTCGCCCGCGCAGAAGAGCCCCTTCACGGTGGACATATGCTCATATCCCCAGAAGTAGTCCTTGGGCGCGATGTCCTCGGGCCCGGACACCCATGCGCCGGAGGCCCCGGAGTGGGAGCCGATGAAGTAGGGCTCGGCCGCGGCGATCTCGGAGGATTTCTCTTCCGGCTGCACGTCGGTGGCGGCCCACAGGAGCGCCTGGGAGATGGTCATGTCCAGGAAGTCTTCCCATGCTTCGCTCTCGAGCTCTTTCATCCGTTTCTTGAACGACTTCTCGTCGGGTTCCTGGTCGGCTATCTTCTGGATGGCTTCCTCGGTCCTCATGAAGATGGGACCCAGGCCTTCCATGATGTCCATCATGCCGAGCCAGTTCCGGAGGTTCGCCGGGATGGGCTTGACCGTGCCGTACGGCTTCCACTTCTCGAGCTCGTCCTTTCTCTCCACCATGTACTCGCCTCCGAAGGCGTTGGTGGCGCGGGACTTGAACAGCAGGAACCAGGCGCCCACCGGTCCGTACCCGTCCTTGAAACGTACGGGGATAAACCGTACTTCCTGGCAGGTCTGCTCGGCGCCCGCCTGCAAGGTGAAGTACAGGGAAGAGCCGCTGTTCCAGGGAGGATACCAGGCGCGGCCCAGTCCCTCGCCGGTGCTCCTGGGACGGAACACGTGAACGGCGCCGCCCATGCCGGCCATGACCGCCTTGGCCTTGAATACGTAGAACTTGTTCTCCCGGACGGAGAAGCCGACCGCGCCTGCGATCCGGTCGCCGTCCATCAGGGGCTCGATCACGAACACGCGCTCGTAGAGCTCGCCATTGTCGCCAAGCTCGGCCAGGGCGTTCTTGGCGGCCTCGGCCACGATGACCTTGTAGGACTCGCCGTTGATCATGATCTGCCAGCGGCCTTCGTGGACGTAGTTTCCGTCGGAGTCCTTCCAGATGGGAAGTCCCCATTTTTCGAACAGGTGGACGCTGGAGTCCACGTGCCGGGCGATGGATGCCACCAGGTCGTCGCGGGCCATGCCCATCAGGTCCTGTTTCACGTAGTTAATGTAATCTTCCACCGTGTTGTCGCCATTGCCCAGTCCGATGTACTGGTTGATGGCGGACAGTCCCATGGCCACTGCGCCGGAGCGCTCCATGGCGGCCTTGTCCACCACGGTGACCTTGAGGTTGTTCTTCTTCGCCCAGTGAGCGGCCTCGACAGTGGCTCCTGAAGCCGACATGCCGCCTCCCAGGATCAGAAAATCAGTAGTAACTTCTACGGTTTCCATGTTTTCCATTTTCGCTCCTCCTTACTTTTTCGTCCAAACTGCGTCGAGCCCCAGGGAGGCCGGCTCGGTAAAGAGGGTGGCGGAGTCCTTGAGATCGCCGCTTCCCTCGCCGAAGTCGCCGTCGGGCTTGGCCTGTCCCTCCGCAGTGGTCCGGATGGGGAACTTGAACCTTTTGAGCTGACCGCTTCTGAACTTCACCGTCCACATGATGGAATCGGTGCTGCGCATGGGGGTAACCGCCGCTCCCATGGGCACGAAATCAGCATAACCGCGGACCTCGACGGCCTGGGTGGGGCAAATCTTCACGCAGTTGTAGCACTCCCAGCACATCTCCGGCTCCCGGTTGTACGCCTTCATGATGTCCCGGTTGAGCACCATGAGGTCGTTGGGGCAAATGTACTGGCAAGCGGTCTTGTCCAGCGCCTTGCACCCGTCGCATTTTTCAGGAATGACAAAACTTGGCATATCCTTTCCTCCTGTTTTCTTCGTAAATGATTTTTCGGGAATAATTCCCACTGAAACTACTCTAGACGACCATTAAAACAAAAATTGTTGCCGACCGTCTATTACACATCCCTACACGATCTATATTTAACCCGGGCCACACTTCTCCTTACTTCTTTTTGCTGTCTTCCGTGGGTCCGGTGGCTGCCCCGTGCAGCTTGACCTCGACTTTCTCGTCCAGGTTCTGATAGTACTCCTTCAGTATCTCGACCACTTCCTGGCGGGAGAACTCCTTGGGAAGCTCCTTGCCCTCGGACAGGGTCTTTCTGACCATGGTGCCGGAAAGGATGACCCGGTCCTCCTTGCCGTGGGGGCAGGTCTTCATGGAGGCCATGCCGTCGCACTTGTGGCAATAGAAGGTCCAGTCAATGTTCAGAGGCTGGAGTACCAGCGCGTCTTTGGGGATCTCGTCAAAGATCTTCTGGGCGTCGAACGGGCCGTAGTAATCTCCCACTCCGGCGTGGTCGCGGCCCACGATGAGATGGGAGCAGCCGAAGTTCTGGCGGAACACGCCGTGGAGCAGGGCCTCGCGGGGACCGCCGTAACGCATCTCCATGGGATAGCCGCCGGTTACCACCGTGTCCTTGACAAAGTAGTTGTCCACCAGGGTGTTGATGGCCTTCACCCGGACGTCCGCCGGGATGTCGCCCGGCTTCAGCTTGCCGATCAACTGGTGGATGTAAAGACCGTCGCTGACCTCGATGGCTATCTTGGCCAGGTACTCGTGGGAGCGGTGCATGGGGTTGCGGAGCTGCAGGGCCGCTACCCTGCTCCAACCCTTCTCCTCGAACCGCTTGCGGGACTCGGCGGGACGCTGATAGAGTTCCTTGAAGTCCTCGGGGAAGCGGTGCTCGGAGACCACCTTGACCGGGCCGGCCAGGTTGTACTTCTTCTGGGCCATGACCTTGGCCACGCCGGGATGCTCGGTGTCGGTGGTGGTGAACACCTTTTTGCACTCGTGCTCCTTGTCTATCTCGTACTTCTCGGTGATCTTCATGGAGCCCATGAGCCAGTCGGTCTCCTCGTCCACCAGGGCCACCTCGTCCCCCTCCTTGACGTTCTCGTCATCCGTGGACAGGGTGATGGGTATGGGCCAGAACAGGCCGTCCGCCATCTTGAACTCGTCACACACCCCTTTCCAGTCCGCCTTGGTCATGAAGCCGTCCAGGGGAGTGAACGCCCCGATACCCATCATGATCAGGTCCGAGGTCTCCCGCGAGGTCATCATGACCTTCTTCTCCAGGCCCTCCGCTCTTTTTGCCTCTTCCTCGCGCGCCTTGCCTTCCAAAAGCAAGGGCTTCAGCTCGCCTCCGCCATGGGGAGGAACCAGTTTTCCTGCCATGTCCTATACTCCTTTCTTAGTTTCCAAAAGCCTTCCGACCGATCAACCATCAACCAGTATTTATCCGATAAAAAGGACGCACATCGTGCGTCAAATCCAGTTTTTAAATAAAATGGAGGAAGATTGTATGACCCTTGACTCAAAAGACGGATACATCCGGCTAAATAGTATCACTTCGACCAATACCTTCCAACCAAATCTGTTCGAAACTGACTTTTCTCGAAGCTCTTGCCGGGTAAGGGGTACACTTTTATACACTACCATGGTCGCAAAAACACCATTAGAATACAGTTAAAACAACATTAGTTTTTTATAAAATAAGCAAAGAGATAGGAAGGAAACTCCTACTGCCTTACCCCCTTAAACAAAAAGACATACCAAAAGCGCCTCTACACCCATGCCGCAAACATTAAGCAAAGAAACATTATGCAAAGGACGGATATCGAAATCCCTCCCGCCCCGGTTCCTCTATCAAGGTTAATATCTATCATGACTTTCCGACAAAGTCAAACAAAAAATCACGGCGCCCGCCTGCCTCTTTTTTTTATGAGCGCACCGACCGGCAGTCTCTCAGCCGGCCCCGGCCAACGATACCAGTTTAAGGTCCAGCACCAGGTTCAGGGTAAGATACGCCATTGCAGCCAACACCACCCAGACCGCCAGCCGCGGCCGGGAGCTATCCTCCAGGCCGAAGAACTCCAGCACGTTGGACCGAAAGTAATAAACCATTATAAGGCCCTGCACCAGCAAGGCCACCACGTAGCTGCTGTAGGCCGCGTTTATCTCTTCGGCCGTCCGGAACTGGGAAAAGACCGGCACCAGGAGCAATCCCTCCACGTTCCGCAGGGCAAGGAGCACCAGGAAAAACAAGCTCAAGCACCAGCCCCAATTCCGCCCCATTATAAGGCCGGCCCCCGCGGCCAGGTTCACCGCAGACATCAACGCGATCGTACCGAGCACATAGCCCGGAGGACCTCCTTGAAAAGCATTCCCGGCACTGCCGGCATCCCCCCGCAAAGCCGCCACCAGACCCAAGGTCATAGCCAGCCCCCCCAGAATATGCAGGGCCGCCAGGATTATCACTCCTATCGGTCGCTTCCCCATGTCTTTTAACTTCCTCCGGAATCTGAAAACTCTCACCCGCCGGACATGAAACCCGGCCGGGGGGACGTTGCGCCCTGAAAACTATGGCCCTACGTATTTCAGTGTGTGTGGATAATCAAACATGCGTTTATCGCTTGCAGGGCTTCCAGGGCTTCCAGCGGGAAAAAGGAGAAGGCCGGACCTGGCCAGACCTCTCGCATCTGCAAACGCCCCCGGCCTCGGCGCTCGGCTCGCACGCCTTAAGATTCCCTGTCCTCCGAGCCGGCACCGCTACAATATCAGAGAAGAGGTCCTGGGACAACCTCCCCGCCGGCAGCCCCAAGCTTACAGCCCGCCGGGCGCAATGGGTTTGTTTCGCCGGCAAAGAGCCAGGGCAAGGACGACCGCCTTTTTTCCGCCCCGCCGCATGGAACGTGTCCCTCCCATTTCCTCCAGAATCTCTCTCCGCCTCGTCTCAATCTCCTCGCACCTTTTCATAGCATCTTCCGATTGTAGTGATATAACTATAATGACGCTGTCAAAATAAAAAGCCAAATCAAAAACCCCCTCTCATGTCGCAGGCCCCAGGCCCATTTTTAAGATTGACAAATCGCGGCCGCCGAGATAGTATGGACACGTAGTATTTCCACGGGGGGAAGGCGAAGCGGGGTTTCCCGGAGCTGATACGGAGCACTGAGCCGGCCGCCGGAGTCTGCGTGATGTCTCTTTTTGATGCTCCCCCTTTGTTCAACACGTTTTCAGGAACGGACTTAAAAGGTGCAGATGGCTACCACCGCTTACACCATCGGTTTTTATCTTTCCCGGGCGTCCCGCTCCATGCGCTATTACGTTGACCGGCTCTTCGAGGACTCGGAGTTCCCCGAGGTATCCATGGGTTACATCGGCGTGCTCCTCGAGCTGCACCGGGAGGACGACCGGACCATAAGCGATCTTTCCCGGGCGGTGCGGCTGGAGAAGTCCACCATGACCGGCCTTATCGAAAGGATGGTACGAGCGGGGCTGATCGTCCGGGAGCAGGACGAGAACGACCGGCGGGCCCATCGCATCCGGCTTACCGAGCGGGGGAGGGAAGTCCGTCCCCTCTTGGACCGGGTCCTTTCGCGGAGCTACTCCGACCTGACCCGGGGCCTCTCGAATAAAGATATAGAGAAAACCAAACAGGTGCTCTCGCGCATCATCGAGAACGCGGCAGCAAAATAGCCGTCCGTAAAGAACGGCATCAACATATAGCGGTACGTTGCGAGGTAACAAGGAGGGCCGAAGACTCGCGTTCCGGCGCGGCCGGAGGCGGGTTCGGCTTGAACAGTAAAGGAGGTCTGGCAGATATGAAAAGAGAGATCAAGAAAGCTGCGGTATTGGGGGCCGGAGTTATGGGTATCGGGATTGCCGGGCACCTGGCCAGTGCCGGCCTGGAGGTGGTGCTCCTGGACATAGTCCCGCCCGAGCTTTCGGAGGACGACAAGAAGAAAGGTCTGACTGAGGACTCGCCCGCGTTTCGGAATAAGCTGGCGAGTTCGGCGGTGCAGAAGGCGATCAAGCAGGGGAACCAGTCCCCCTTCATGTGCAAGGAGGACGCGGAAAAGGTAACCACCGGCAACTTCGACGACCACGCTCACCTTTTGAAGGACTGCGACTGGATCATCGAGGTGGTGGTCGAGAACCTGAAGATCAAGCAGAAGGTCATGAAGATGGTGGAGAAGAACTGGAACAAAGAAGCCATCATCAGCACCAACACCTCGGGCCTTCCCTTGAAGGAAATCTCCGAGAAGTTAAAGCCGGAGATGAAGAACGTGTTCCTGGGGACCCACTTCTTCAACCCGGTCCGGTTCATGCACCTTCTCGAGATCATCCCCATGAAGGAGACCAAGAAGGACGTGGTGAATTTTATGGCCGACTACTGCGAGAAGGTCCTGGGCAAGGGCATCGTGTTCGGCAAGGACACCCCCAACTTCGTGGCCAACCGCATCGGGGTCGCCGGAATGATCGGGACCATCAATCTGATGGACGAGCTCGGCATCACCATAGACGAGGCCGACCAGATATTCGGCAAGCCCATGGCCAGGCCCAAGTCTGCCATATTCCGGACCGCGGACATGGTGGGACTGGACACCCTGGTCCACATCGCCCACAACACCGCCGGCCGGGTCAAGCAGAAGGAGGCCGAGCGTTACTTCACCCTTCCCGACTACATCGAGAAGATGGTCGAGAAGGGCATGCTGGGCAACAAGTCCGGAGGCGGCTTTTACAAGAAGCTCGACAAAAAACATATCCAGGTGGTTGATCCCCAAAGCGTAGAATACAAGGAAAAGGACGGCGAGAAGTTCGATCAGCTCGGCATGGTCCAGTTTATCGGAGACCCGGGCGAGCGTATCAAAGCGACCATCAACCTGGAAGGAAGAGCAGGTGAGTTCGCCAAGCGCGCCACCTATGAGCAGCTCATCTACTCCGCGGAAAGAATCCCCGAGATAGCGAACAACATCGTCGAGATAGACAACGGCATGAAGTGGGGCTTCAACTTCGAGCTCGGGCCGTTCGAGGCCTGGGACGCCATCGGGCTAAAGGCCGGCGTCAAGGACATGGAGAACCTGGGCTACAAGGTGCCCAAGAAGATTTACGAGATGCTGGAGAACAAGGCCAACTCCTTCTACAAGATGAAAAAGGGAGTCCGTCATTACTACGACTTCAAGAAGAAAGACTACGTCCCCATGGAGGAGAAGCCCGAGTCCATCGTGATCGCGGACGTGAAAAAGGACAAGAAGAAGATCATCGAGGAGCGCAACACCGTAAGCCTTATAGACATCGGCGACGGGGTGTACCTGGTCGAGTTCCACAGTCCCATGAACTCGTTGGACAACGACATGTGGCAGGTGATGAGAAAAGCGGTGGACCTGGCTTACGACAAGGGCGTGGGCGTGGTCATCGGCAACCAGGTGCCGGACATCCCGGGCGCCTTTTCCGCGGGCGCCAACATCGGCGTGATCCTGCAGGGGGCCCGCGAGAAGCAGTGGGACATGATCCTCGAGGCGGTGAAGTTCTTCCAGGAGACCAACCAGTACATAAGGTACGCGCCCGTACCCGTGGTTACCGCGCCCTACGGCATGACCCTGGGCGGAGGAGCCGAGGTGTGCATGGGCTCGGACAAAATGGTGGCCCATCACGACCTGTTCATGGGCATGGTCGAGCCGGGAGTGGGGCTCATCCCCGGAGGCGGAGGATGCATGAACCTGCTCAAGCAGTACCAGAACTATGTGCCCAGAAACGCCGAGATGAACAACCTCCAGCCCTTTACCGCGGCGCTTCTCCAGATGATAGGAACGGCAAAGGTATCGGACTCCGCGGCCCACGCCCGCGAGCTCGGGTTCCTCCGGCCCTGGGACCGGATCGTGTTCAACAAACGCCATCTCATCGGCGAGGCCAAGAAGGAGGTCCTGGCCATGGACTACCTGGGATACTACCCTCCCCGGAAAGAAAAAATCCAGGTCATGGGAGACCAGCTACGGGGCGTAGCAAACGCCTTTGTCCAGGACATGGTGCTGGGAAGCTACGCGTCCGAGCACGACGCGCTCATCATCAAGAAGCTGGCCCACGTGCTGGGCGGAGGCTACGTGGCCGAGAACAATTGGGTGCCGGAGGACTACATTCTGGAGCTGGAGCGCGAAGCCTTTGTCGAGCTGTGCGCGGAAGAGAAGACCCAGGAAAGACTCGACCACATGCTCAAGACCGGCAAGCCGCTCCGCAACTAGTGGGAAAAAAAGCGGCATCAAAAAGGAACAAACCTTGTCAATCAATAAGGAGGATATAAAATGCGAGAAGCTGTCATAGTCGCATCTGTCCGGACCCCCGGCGCCCGCGCCAGGAGAGGGTCCCTGGTAAACACCCGCGCCGACGTGATCGGGTTGACCGCCATCGAAGGCTGCATGGCCAAGGCCCCCCAGGTAACCAAGGACATGGTGGACGACTTCGTGGTGGGATGCTCCTTTCCCGAAGCCGAGCAGGGACTCAACATCGGAAGGGTACTGGTCCAGCTTTGCGGCTTCCCGGACGCAGTCCCCGGCATGACCGTAAACCGGTTCTGCTCGTCCGGGCTCCAGGCCATCGCGCTCGCCGCCCAGAACATCATGGTCGGCTGGAACGACATCGTGCTAGCCGGCGGAGTCGAGTCCATGACCCGCGTGCCCATGGGAGGATTCATCAACCGGCCCCATCCCGACTGGACCGACGAGTATCCGGACGTGTACATGTCCATGGGAAGCACCGCGGAGAACGTGGCCAACCGTTACAACATCTCCCGCCAGGAACAGGACGAGTTCGCGGTCCGGTCCAACCAGCAGGCGGCCGAGGCCCAGGACAAGGGATACTTTGACGAAGAGATCGTGCCCATTACCGAGGCGGTCAAGTACCGGGTGGACGAGAACGGAAAGCGGGTCAAGGAGTACTTCACCTTTGACGCGGACGACGGCGTGCGCAGAGGGACCACGGTCGAGGGGCTCGGAAAGCTTCGGCCCGCCTTCTGGAAGAACGGAACCGTTACCGCGGGCAACTCGAGCCAGATGACCGACGGAGGCGCCGCCACCCTGCTCATGAGCCGCGAGAAAGCGGAGGAGCTTGGCATAAAGCCCATCGCCAGGTTCATAAACTACCAGGTGGTGGGAGTCCGGCCCGACGAGATGGGAGTGGGACCGCGCTACGCCATACCCAAGGTACTCCACAAAAGCGGGTTCGAAATGAAGGACATAGACTACTTCGAGATAAACGAAGCGTTTGCCTCCCAGTGCCTGTACTCGCTCAAGGAGAACGGCCTGGACAAGAGGCTCGACGACGTGAACATCTGCGGGGGGGCAATCGCTCTCGGCCATCCCCTGGGATGCACCGGCGCCAAGCTCACCGCCACCTGCATCCACCAGATGAGAAGAAGGGGAAACAAGCGCGGCATCGTGTCCATGTGCATCGGCGGCGGAATGGGGGCCGCAGGAATCATCGAGCTGGAAGAGTAAAAACACCCCCAATCCAAAACAAAACAAAACCTGCCCGGGGCGGTCGAGAAAGCCGTCCCGGGCTTTTTACAAAGGCATCACACATAAATATTTACATCACCCCCTACTACTGCTCTTATCGAATCTTCGGGCCTGACAACTCTTTGACTAAGGAGTTCCCCCATTTTTTCTTGTTGGATTCCAATTTTCATTTTAAGACTACTCTCTTGTAACAACGAAATTGTGAAAACGAGATATGGGGTTGAGTTCGGGGTGGCCCACTCGTTCGTCTGCGAACGGGCGGGGTGACAGCTTAGTCCCAGTAGGGTGTAATACTACGCTATGATTCAGTAATCAATCTTTTTTGAACCTGTAAACCCACCCATCCTTGGAAGGATGGGTGGGCCATCTATGAGCATCTATGAGCAAGCCTTTGTCAAGTCGGGCACAGGATTTTTTACGGGAAGTCCCCAGCCATCTATTCGACGTCGCCTCTTAAGACGCGCCATTATTCAAGATTCGAGACCAGCCTCATTCACCCAAACGGCGTTCGACCGCCAGGCCCACCCACGAGGTCCGGTTATTTTCATCCCGTATCCCGATCGAGACTCTTGCTCAAGGGCCGCTCCGAAAAACCACCCCAAGCTTGAAATCGCCACTAAGGATCGCCCGGATAGGCGGCGCGACGAGAATGGGCCCCATCGAGCTCGTCGGAGATGCGCCGACTAGACGGGCGGACCGTTCCTGCCATCACAACGACTCTTCCCACACCTCACCCTTCTTCAAAAGACTCAAAGAAACACGAACCAGAAAATGCGCTATTGCCACAATCGCAATTTTGTTCCGGTCCGGGTCTCCCTTCTGGATTCGTTCAAATTTTGCACGGATCGTGGGAGAACGGCGGACAGCGACCCAAGATGACTCGACAAGAAGCCGACGAGCAGTGGGAGGACCCTGCTTGGTGATGTGTCCGAGACGATCGCGGCCCGCGCTGGAATCAAGAATGGGCACAAGACCAAAATATGCCGCCAACTCGTTGCTGGAGCTGAAACGAGCCGGGTCGTCTATATAAGCAACAAGGCATTCTGCCGTACGGATGCCCACACCGGGAATCGTCATCAAAAGCTGAACGCCCGCATTCCGTTTGGCTTCCCGGCCCAGGGCCTTCTCAACTTTACGAAGGTTCTCCTCGTGGTTTTTAAGCTCATCCAAAAGCATGGAAAGACGAGTTGAAATCATTTCCTGCTCGAACTCCAGAGAATAAAGCCAGGAAAGCCCGGCTTTGGACCAGAGCTTTTTGGGGGCCTTTACTCCCTGAACGCGAAGAAAAGAACGTATCTCGTTTTTGACGCGCGTACGTTTGTTGACGAGGCGGACGCGATATTCGATTGTCTGCCGCCAGTTCCGCACTTCCGAGGCGGGAACGTAAACCGGGGGGACCTGGTCCAGGAACAACAGGGTCGCCAGCTTGCGGGCGTCAACCTGGTCGTTCTTTTTCTTGCATTGGAAGATGAGACGAAGCTTGGCGGGATGGGCCACCTGGACATGCTCCGTTATCCCCTTTAAAGCATCGTGAAGATGGCCGGAATCGCTACTGGCCTCGAAACAGATCGACATGGCTTCCGAAGATTCCTCCTTGACTTTGGAAAGCTCCTCGATTACTTTAGATGCTGTGCCCCGGACTTCGCGGGAATAAAAGCTTCTTCCCGTTGTCGTCCAACACACAAAACGTCGACCTCTTCAAGTGGTAGTCCAAACCTACGTACCTCATTTGCAAGCCTCCTTTCGTTTTTATGGTTTCTGTCCCTATTTTACCCGACTGGAGGCTTGCTACATAGTATCACCCACGGGTTACGGGAGGTCTAAAGCTTTCAGGAATTTTGAAAATTGGGGGAACTCCACGCCTTGACCGCTTGAACCACGGGGTAAGTTGTGCTAAATATTAATACCTCTAAAGGTTTTTCCCGGAGAGTTCAAAATGAAACGTACGTATCAACCTCATAACACGCGGAGGCTCCGCACCCACGGCTTCCGGGCCCGGATGGCCACCAAAGGCGGAAGAAAGGTGATAAAAAGGCGCCGCCGGAAGGGACGTGAAAGAGTATCGGTGCAGGTTCCCAATGCCCGGAAGTAACGGACCATGGCCCGCTTCGGTCTGCCACGCACCAGCCGGGTGCAAAAGAGCGATGAGTATCGCCGCATCCTGAAGGGCGGCCGGAGGGTTTCCACCCCTCACTTCACCCTTTTTTATAAAGCGAGCCGGAGCGGCAGGTTAAGGCTGGGCATAACGGTAAGCAAGAAGGTGGGCAAGGCTCATGCAAGGAACCGGCTCAAGCGCTGGGTGAGGGAGTATTTCCGGCAAGAGCAGTACGGAATCAGGGAAGCCGCGGGAATGGACGCCGATCCTCCCTGGTGTGAAGGCCTCGACCTCGTGTTCCTGGCCCGCAGCGGTGCGGCGGACATTGACCACCAAGAAGCACGCCGGCAGTTCAGTGTCCTGGTAAACAAGGCAACCGAGCGAATGCGCCGGGAAAGTGTAGCGGACCGTAACCCGGAGGGCCGCCGTACCCGCGGAAACATGGAAAAATGAGCAGAGTGGCCATAGCACTGTTGAAGTTTTACAAGCGCTTCATATCTCCCATATTACCGCCCGTCTGCCGGTTCACTCCCACGTGCTCCGAGTACGCTATTCAATCTTACGCCCGGCACGGCTTTATAAAGGGGACCTGGCTTACCACCAAGCGTATTTTGAAGTGCCATCCGTTTTACCCGGGAGGTTATGATCCCGTGCCGTGATCGGTTGCAGGGCACGGGCGGCTTACATCTTATAGAACTTTTACAAGATGGACGATAATGGAAGAGAAGAACTTAATCATATTCATGATCCTGACCGTAGGCATTGTCATGCTATGGATGATGTTTTACGGCGACCAGTTCGAACCCGCCCCCGCCGGCAAACAGGGCCGCCCCGGCTCTACCGTAAGCAAACAGGGCCGGCCGGGCTCTACCGTAAGCCCGCCCGCCGGAGACACCGCAGGCGGCTTAAAAGACGAACCCCCTCCCACTGTGCCTTCGGAAGGCCCTGCGGAGCTGCCCGACCAACGCGACACCGGCAAAAAGCCGCAAGCGAAAAAACAACCAAAGATAGAACAGATGGAACAGACGGTCTCGGTTTCCACCGAGGTCTTCGAGGTCGAGTTCACCAATGTGGGAGCGGCTCCCAAGCACTGGTACCTGCTCGAGTATAACAACGAGAAGTGCTTTCCCGTCCAGGTGAACGTTGCCTGGCCGCCGGTGGACACCGATCCTCCGTGCGATCCTTCGCCGGTGGACCTGATTGATCAAAGCAAGGCCCCCTATTACTACACCCTGAACAGCCAGCTCTCCATTGACAACAAGATCGAGGTGGACCCCTGGGAGGTTTGGGAGATCGAGTCGTCCGACCTCGAGCTTACTGACGACCGCCCCGAAGGCGAGGTCTCCTTTAAAACCGAGCTGGACGACGGCAGGGTCGTACATAAAACCTACCGGTTTTCCAACTCCTCCTATGCGGTGGACCTCACTTATACTATCGAGGGAGAGAAGCCCAACCGGGCCCGGGCGGACATATCCATGCTTTATACTTACGACCCCGGCCTGAAGGCGGGCGTGCCCCGCTGGAACTTCAACGGCCCTATCGCCATGGCCGCCAAGTTGGAAAAGATAGACCCGGACGACGTGGTGGACGATGGATCAATAGTGGTCGAGAACCTGGAGTGGGCAGGGTTTACCTCTGATTACTTCCTTTCCGCGGTCCTGTCCGAGAACGACTTCTCCTACCAGGTCAAGTACACCGGCAACGAGAAAGAGGAGGAGGACGAGACCAGGACCCTGACCGGCTGGGTAAGGGTGCCGGCCACCGGCGAGGAGATACAACAGGGAACACTCGCCGGCGTCCGGGTATTCATGGGCCCCAAGAACGAGCGCATCCTGGGACCGGTAAAGGACAGCCTGGTCCAGTCCATTGATTACGGCATGCTGGGGGTCCTGGTCAAGCCGCTTATAACAGCGCTCTATTACCTGCACCAGGTCATTCCCAATTACGGGGTCGCCATCATCATCCTGACCATCATCATCCGGATGGCGCTGTTTCCCTTGACCCGCACGAGCCAGAAGTCCATGAAGCAGATGCAGAAGCTCCAGCCGGAGATCAAGAAGCTCCGGGAAGAGTACAAAGACGACAAGATGAAGCAGCAGGAGGAAATCCAGGCCCTGTGGAAGCGGCACAAGGTGAACCCGGCCATGGGATGCCTTCCCATGCTTCTTCAGTTCCCGGTCTTCTTCGCCATCTACAAGGCGCTGCTCATATCCATCGAGCTTCGGCACGCTCCATTTATGTGGTGGATCATAGACCTCTCCAGCCGCGACCCGCTCTACATCTGGCCGATCGCCATGGGCGCCACCCAGCTTGTTACCCAGAAGATGACGCCGACCCAGATGGACTCGACCCAGGCCAAGCTGTTTCTGGCCATGCCCATCGTCTTTACTTTCATCCTGCGCAATTTTCCCGCCGGTCTCTTGATTTATTGGACCGTACAGAATATGGTGGGGATAGCCCAGCAGATTTACGTCAACCGGCAGCCTGACTGAACGGAACGATAAAAGGAAGAAAAGCCATGAGCGACGAAGACCGGAACAAAGAAAGCCAAGGCCCACCTGAAGAGCCGGACGACCCGGAAGCGGAAGAAGCCTCCCGGCCGGACGTGGACGAGCAAGCAGCTCTGCCCGACCTGGACGAGATAGCCGAGCGGGCCGCGGGGATGGCCCGCGACATTCTCGATTTTTTCCCGAGCGTCCCCTCGCCAACCATTGAGGGGAAGGTGGAAAAAGACTCCGTGTGGGTCGAGATCAAAGGAGACCCCACCGGCCGCCTGATCGGCAGGAGGGGGCAGACCATCGAGGCGTTCGAGCACATCCTGTCCAAGATCATAAGCCATCAGCTTCGGAAAAGAATGACCGTCCACGTGGACGCCGAAGGATACCGCAAACGCCAGCGGGACAAGCTGGAGAAGCTGGCCCACCAGACCGCGGACTACGTGGCCGAGACCGGCAGCGCCCGGGCTCTGGAGGCCATGTCCAGCGCAGACCGGCGACTGGTCCACCTGGCCCTTCGGGACCGCGACGACGTAATCACGGCAAGCGAAGGAAGAGGCGACAAACGCTTCGTGGTAATCTGGCCCAACATGGAAGAGTGAACCGGATCGAGCTTCTCGGAAAAGTCATGGATATCAGGCTTTTTGACAGGAGAAGATTGCGAAAGGCTGCGCTGTTTTTGGCGCTCCTTTTTACGGTTCTCCTGTTCAGGCCCGACGCGGCCGTCCCCGAAAACAGCGTGGACCCCGGCCACGTTGCCGCGGGCTATAAGGCGGGCTTTACCTGCTCCGGAGTCTTCATAGCGGACCGCGGACTTGCCGACATAAAGAGCGAGGAGCTCCGGGGCGGCGATCCTACCGTGTTCCTGGTGCCGGAGGCCCGCATAGATCATGAGTCCAGGGCGGTCCGGGTCCCCTACAGCCTTTTCATGCCTCCCCGCCTCGCTGTCTATCATGACGGGTTCGGCTGCGTGCTTTTGCCGCCCGGCTCGACCATGGAAGACAAGGACATGCTGCCGGAGGTGAACATCCCGGAGCAAGGCGGAGAGCCCTCGGAGATTGCCTGGCCGGACGGAGACCTCACCAGGGAGACCGCGTTTCCGCAGGAGGTGAACAGGGCAAAGCTCGATAAAGCTGTGGAAGAAGCCTTTACCGGTCTTAAGTACAAGCCGCACCAGACCCTGGGAGTGGTGGTCGTCTACAGGGGACGGATCATTGCCGAGCGCTACGCCGAGGGATGGGGCATGCACACCCAGTACCGGACCTGGTCCACCGCCAAGAGCATCACCAACGCCATGGTCGGCATCATGGTGAAAAAGGGCAAGCTGGATGTAAAACAAAAGGCGCCCATCCCCGAGTGGAAAGACGATCCCCGGCAGGAGATCACCATCGAGAACCTGCTCCACATGAGCTCCGGCCTCAAAAGCAAAGGCGCATTGACCCGCGAGGCCTACTGGGGCGGCATCAACACCGCCCGCGCCATCGTAAAAAGCAAGCTCGAAGCAGAGCCCGGCACCCGCTGGAAGTACTCCAACTTCGACACCCTCCTTCTCATGCTCTCCATAAAAAACGTGCTCGCAAATAACGAGAAGTTCTGGAAGCTCCCACACAAGGAGCTCTTCAACAAGATCGGCATGCGAGACACCTATGCCGAGATAGACCCCTACGGCAACTACATCCTCTCAAGCCAGGTCTATACCACTCCTCGCGACCTGGCCCGCTTCGGCCTTTTGTATCTGAACAACGGCGTCTGGAACGGCGAGCGCATCCTGCCCAAAGGATGGGTCGAGTACACCGTCCAACCGGCGCCCGCAAAGGAGGACAAAGGCTACGGCGCCCAGTTCTGGCTCATCGGCACAGACCCGCGCATCCCGGACGACGCCTTCACCACTTCCGGCGCCAGGGGACAGCTCGCAACCGTGGTCCCCTCCCGCGACCTGGTAGTGGTAAGAACCGGGCTCGATCCCCTAGTAGGCTCGAGCTGGAGCCAGGAGGAGTTTGTAAAGGACATCATCAAGGCCATCGAAGGCTGAGAAAAAGAGAAAAAATACTTCACTCTTGTCCAAAACAGAATTTTATCTCACGCAAAGACGCGAAGGCGCATCTTCTATAAAAAACACAACAAGATTAAGCCATTCTGACCTTTTATAGGCATAACCCTCCGGCAAAACTTTTCAGGGAGCCTGAAATCCATAATGCACCTTTTGGTACGTATCAACCGAGGTTTTACCATTTGATTCAAAATCAAAAACAATTCCGAATCCTTCGCGCCTTTGTGCCTTTGCGTGATATGATTATCAGCCTTCCCGCCATGTTTGGGACAGCAATGATTTAGTAACTGTCCCCTATTTTCAACTTTCCCTCCTTTACCGGTTGACCGGCCGGCCTTTCTTCTTCTACAATTATAGTCCCTAATCGCGGGCTTTCCGCTTCCGGGCGGCGAGCTCCGCGGCGAATAATTCAGGAGGAGCGGTCAGAGGATGCTTGGGTTCATTTTCGGAGGGCGGCCATAGATGTCCCGCCGTGTTTTTACTCCGGCGCTTTTGGCGCTGGTCATTTTCATGTCGCTTTATTCGGCTCACAGCTTCCAGGGCGGCGAGGTGGTTTTCGAGGAGCGGGGCCTTGATTCGCTTTCCGGCTCTCCTTTGCGGGTGGTGTTCGTGTATCCCGCGGAGCGGGACAAACTGGCCTCGAAGTCAGCTCCCGCGGTCATAGCCATTCCTCCCTACAGCATTCCTCCGGAGGCCATGGACATCATCTGCACCGAGCTCGCGGCGCGGGGCGCGGCGTGCGCCATCCCCGACTTTTTCGGCAAGACGGAGGCTGAGTCGCGCCAGCGCATGGGCGAAGACAGCCTCCGGACCATGACGCAGGACATGATCACCATAGTTCGCTACCTGCGGGGCCTGCCTTTCGTTGACCCGGACAAGATCGGAAGCTGCGGCCATTCAGTGGGAGGCACGGTGTCCATCCTGACCGGGATGGCGGACCCCCGCGTGCGCTCCACTGTGCCCATCGGAATGGAGTCCGACTTCAGCCAGGGCCGTCCGCAAAACATCATGTTCATCTCCGGGCTCTACGACGAAATTCACTCGCCCGAGAACCTCCTCGAAAACCTTACCGCAAACGGAGTCACGGAAAACCCGCAAAACCGCGAGCTCTACGGCAGCTTTGAACACGGCACCGCGGTCCAGGTCAACATACTTCCCACCACCGACCACTTTATCGAGACCTTTGACTACTTCCTTATAAAAGACCTCTTGGAGTGGTACGCCCGGTCGTTTGCCGAGCCGGGTCTTGCAGAGGGCACACTCGATCACTGGTGGCACAAGGTTTCGGTATTTATCTTCATGCTGGCGTTTTCCGTGTTTTACGGGGTGGTGGGAGGCCGCTACTCCGAGCTTCTGGCTGAGAAGGCGGGGTCGCGCGTGCCGCACTGGCTCTTGGTCCGGCTCCAGGCTTTGCCGCTTCTTTTGTTTGTGGGGCTGGCGTGGTTTCTGGGAGACACGTATCCGGGTCTCCGGGTCGGCGGGCTTTACCTCATGGTGTCGCTTCCCATAGCGCAGGAGTTCGTGAGCTTTCGGGCGGCCGGAATGCTCCGGCACCCCGGCACGTCCCCTTTCCGGACCATGCGGGCACTCTTTTTTATCTGCCTGGCCCTGGGCGCGGCCACGCTGGTGTCGTTCGGTTTGGTCAGCATTCCCAACTACGTGCGCTTTCCGGAGATGCTCGGCTGGTACCCGGTGTTCGCGCTTAACATGCTGGTGCTTTTTCCGCTCGAGGTCTGGGGCCGTTCGCTTCCCCCAATGTTCAGCGAAACTATAAGCGGCCTTACTCCTGCCACTGGATACGTGATCCTAGTGGCAGTGGTGGTCCTGGTTCCGGGTCTGGTGCTGCGGGTGGCGGACCGTATCGCCCAGGAGGTGGTCATAGCAGTCCGGGCACGTTTGAAGCCTCTTTACAAGATCGAAGAGAGAAAGCCCGTCGCCCTTCGTCGGAGAGTCTCGCCCATCATGGTAATCATACTTCTCGTGCTGTTCGCGGTGCTCGGCTTCCTGGTTTATCGCAGAATCGCGGAGGGGATGCTCACCCTCGAGACCGCGGGACTTGCCGGCCTGTCCATTCTGCGCTTCGCAGTGTTGCCTTTTATCCTGACCGCTCTTATTGTGCGCACCAGGCGCTTCCGAAAGATCGCCGCGCTCGAGTAAGCCGAAAACGTGAAAATAAAAGCCGGGAAAGCCTCCTGGAAAAAGGCATCTGGAACTATTGGAAAGGAAAACACTGATGAGCACGAAAAAATGGGTCCTTCTCTTGGGGGTTATCGTCCTGGCGGTTTCGTTCAAACCCGCTCCCCGCGCCGAGAGCGCCGGGCCGGATTACTTCCGGGACGAGTTTTCCGAGCCGCTCCGGAGCGTTGAGCTCCAGTACTTCCGGGTCCCGCCGGACAAGTGGGACATGATGCTCACCAGGATGGCCCAGTACAACGCCGACACCATCTCGACCTATGTGCACTGGGGCTATCACGAGTACGAGGAGGGAAAGTTCGACTTCACCGGCAAGACGCTTCCGGGCCGCGACCTTGCGAGGTTCATCGAGCTTTGCGGAAAAAAGGGACTGAAGCTCATCTTGAAGCCGGGACCCTTCATAGACGCGGAGACCAACGCGGGCGGCATCCCGCAGTGGCTGTTCAAAAACCATCCCGAGACCATCGCCGTTAATAAAAAGGGCGAGCCTTTCATACACGGCGATTCGGGCATGCCGCGCATCTCCTATCTTCATCCCCGCTATCTCGAGCTGGTGGACAGGTACTTTCACGAGCTCGGCAAACGCGTGGCGCGCTACCAGTGGCCGGACGGACCCATCATCGCAGTGCAGGTTGACAACGAGACACCGGGCGACGGCTTCATAACCATGAGCAACTTCTTCACCCACAACTTCAAGGCAGACTACAACAGCTATTACAGAAACGAGCTGTGGCCCGACTGGCTCAAAGAGCGCTATGGTACGGTCGAGTCGCTGAACGACGCTTATGGTTCTTCTTACTCGTCCTTTGCCGAGGTCCCCATGCCTGATGAATGGACCAGTCCTTCGAACCGGAAGGAGTTCCGGATTTACATGGACCTCGATAAGTTCGCGGAGTTCCAGTACGTGGAGGCGTTACGGCGGATGCGGGCCATGCTCGAGGACTCCGGGTTTTACGCACCCACTTACCAGGACCTGCTGTGCATGCCGTGGGACCTGTCCGGCCTGCTCGGCGACATCGGCGGAATGGCCGAGGCTTCCGGCGGCTGGATCGGCTCGAACGTGTACGCCGAGGTCTACCGGCTCTGGACCATATTCGTGGGCAACCTGGTTTACAAGTACAACTGGGACGAGTACGTGCACATGGCGGTCTGGCGGACGCGTCTTTCCGGCACGCTTTCCGAGCCGTATCCCGCGTTCGTGCCGGAGATAACCTGCTCGGAGCGGTTTTACTTCCAGGCGCCGGTGGCCTGGGGCGCGGACGCTGTGAACATCTACGTGGGCTGGCAGACGCCTGAGGACAACGAGAAGGTGGCGCCGGAAGGCTCGTGGGGCATGGAGGCCTGCGTTACGGCAACGGGCGGCATCCGGGACTGTTTCTGGAACGGGAAGAACACCTATCTTTTCATGGAGCACTCGGGCGGCTTTCTGCCGGGCGCCGCTTATCCCGAGGTCGCGCTCGGGTACTCGCACGAGCCGGAGCACGCCTGGAACTGGGAGTTCAGGTTCAACTTTGACAAGCCGCACAAAAGGGTCCGGCACGACGAGCTTAAAGACATCGTAAAAGGGACCAACACCGCCAACCGGACCCAGCTTATCGCCCGCGAGTTCGTAAAAAACGACTTCGACTTTGACGTGATACACATGGACCATTTAAAACCGGGACAGGCAAACAGGTACAAGCTTTTGGTGGTGCCGACCTCTCCCTTAAACCCCATGCCGGAGGAAGGCCCGCTGGTGGAGCGGGAAGGCGGCTATACCCTCTATCTTCCGCCGGAGGGGAAGGACGAAGTGGACGCGGAGTTTTTCCGGCGTAAGGGCGTTACCTTCCGCAAGGCTTATGCAGACTCGGAAGAGGTTGACGTTATCAAGCGCCGGTATGATGAAAATGACCTGACGGTGGTGTCGGTTGCGAACCGCTCGGCTGACGAGTGGGACGGCCCGGTTCATTTCCGGGAAGGGGACAAGAGCTTCCGGGCGCGGCTCGGTCCCAAGTCGGTGGGCTTCGCAAGCCTCGAGCACGGCGAGTTCCGCGCCGCTGTCATAGACCATCCGGAGGGCAAGGGCGCCTATTCTTATAACGGCGATGAGCTCTCCTTCAGCGGGACCTTTGCCACGATAGTGAACCAGCCGCAGTACGTGATAGCAAGCGCGCCCGACAGCGGCGAAGTAAAGATCAAGTCGGGCCGACGCGACCAAAAGCCCGCCAAGCTCTACCGCATCGCCTTTGACGGCACGGTGGAAGAAAAACCTTTCCATTATGAAAAAGGCGTTTTCAGCTTCCGCTACGACGCAGGCAAGGAACAGCACCGCACCGACCTGTACGTGGCGCTCGAACCCGGTGCCTCCCTGCACGAAGCTTTGGGGGATTATGCGGGCCGCGCGGGCATCAGTTTAGATCATGATAATTGACAACCGGCCGCTGATTTCGTACTTTGAATAAAGAAGAGTTTTTCTTCCTACCCGGCCACTCCGGTGCGGGGGCGCCGGTTCGATTTTCAGCTCCCCAGCCGGGCAGTCATTCGTAACGGGACTTCGTGTTTGATGAACCTTGATGAAAATACCCGCCAGGTAGCAAAGAAGCTTCACAAGCATAACTCCAGGGTAATGCTGCCGATAACCCTTACCGCGGTGGCGGGCGTGATTTTTTATGTGTCCATGGTCTTCCAGGGGCTCACGCCTCCGGAGGGCTGCTACGACTTCTTCTTTCTGGCCAAGATAGTTATCTGCTTCATCTGCCTGGGGGTCCCCAACGTAGTGATCTTCGAAATATGGGTGGGCCGGGAGCTTTTCCGGGCTTGCCGGGTGCTGGCGTGGGACGGTGGCCCTTCCCTGTCCCAGCGGGACGCCATAAAGAGCGCGCTCGAGCTCCTTGATTTTCCCCACCGGTTCATAATGAGGTTCCTGCTCCACTGGATCATCGGGGCCCCTCTTATAATCATAATGCTCCGGCTCGCCTTCTACTCGGTGCCATGGATACTGGTGGTGTTCCTGTCCGCGGGGACCATATCCATCATGGCCCTGATGGCGACCTTTCACTACTTTGTCATCAAAAACTACTACAACGACCGTCTCAGGGAGGCCCTTGCCAGGCTTCCTTCCTTTTTCGAGAGAAGGGAGTTCGCCCGGCGCCGCATCCAGTACCGGACCAAGGTCCTTATTTACGTCCTGGTCCTGGTGGGGTCCATGACCTGGATCACCGCCCATATCAGTATCTCCGGCCAGGCCCGCTCCGCGGCATACCAGCGGGACCGGTCCATCGAACAAAGCCTGGACGACCCTACTATCGGCTACCTGGCCGGCGAGATAAAAGCCCGCGACGCCTGGGGCGCAAGAGTCCGGGCCAACCTTCCCTCCGAGCTCGGCAAACACAACGAAAGGGTCTACCTTCTTGACAAACAGGGAAGAAACCGGCTTAGGTCCAAAGAGACCGACCCAGACAATAACATCCGTCCCCTGGACCGGCGGATCATCAAAAGGCTTCATCAACTTGAATCCCCGGCTTCCTGTTTCTCCGGCGGATACTGGGCAGGGGCCTTCAAAAGCCTGTTTTCCGCGGACGGTTGGAAGCGCTTTGCAACAGACCTCGTAGACTGGCAAAAAGAGCTCATGGTACATATCACCGATCGGGTGATGCTGATTTACGCGGACGGCAAAGAGTTCATGGTCACCTCGGTTCCGGTTCAGGATGCCGGGACCCTTTATACCATCCAACCGCAAAAGTCCGGCAAGTACCTGCTCCAGATCGGACCCATCGTGGCCATGTTCATCATCGCACTTATTCTTTCCTGGCTCTTCGCCCGGAGCATGCACGATGAAATCCTCCGGCCGGTGTCCGCCATCATCAGCTCCTCCCAAAAGGTCGAGTCCGGAGACCTGTCCGAACCCGCCCCCATCATGGCCGACGACGAGGTGGGCGAGCTGGCCGTACACCATCTCCGGATGATCTCCAGCATCCGGGCCATGGTCCAACAGATCGGAGACGCCGCCGGCCAGGTCGAGTCAGCCACCGACGTCATAGCCGAGCGGACCAACCAGATGAAAGAGGGATCGGAGTCGCAGTCCATGCGGGTGGACGACACCACCGCATCCATGACCCAGATGAACCAGACCATCAGCAACATCGCCGAGTCGGTCGAAACCCTGGCCAGCAGTGCGGAAGAAAGCTCGGCCTCCATAGTCGAAATGAGCGCGACCAACGACCAGGTCGCCAAGAACGCCGAGAACCTCTCCGAGTCAGTGGAAGAAACCACCGCCAGCATCCAGGAGCTGTCCTCCTCAGTGAAGCAGGTCAACGAGAACGTAAGCGACGCTTCCGGCCGGACTTCCGACGTGGCCGGCTCCATGCGGGAGATGTCCGAGTCGGTAAAAGAGGTAGACTCCATAGCATCCGAAAGCGCTTCCCTTTCCGAAGAGGTGGCCCGCGACGCGGAGAAGGGCGCCAAGTCAGTGCAGAGCACCAAGGAGGGCATAAGCCAAATCCGGGAGGCGAGCCAGGAAGTGGGAGAAGTAATAACCCGGCTTTCCCAGCGGGCGAAGGAGATCGGAAGGATTCTTACCGTTATAGATGACGTGACCGAAGAGACCAACCTCTTGGCCCTGAACGCCGCCATTATTGCGGCCCAGGCGGGCGAGCACGGCCGCGGCTTCGCAGTGGTCGCCGACGAGATCAAGGACCTGGCCGAACGAACCCAGGCCAGCACCGCGGAGATATCCGAGCAGATACATTCCGTCCAGAACGAAACCAAGCAAGCAGTGGACGCCATGCAAAGAGGCGAAGGGAAAGTTGAGGAAGGCGTAAAGCGCTCCGAACAGGCGGACGAGGCGCTTATAAAAATCCAGAAGAGCTCCCGCAAGTCACTGGAGATGGCCCAGAAGATTTCCGAGTCCACCAAAAAGCAGAGAAAGCAGGCCGAAGAAGTACTTTCCTTTTTCGAAGAGGCTTCATCCCTTATAGACCAGGTCCAGTCTGCCACCCAGGAGCAGACCAAGAGCTCCGACCAGATTCAGACCCTGGCCGAAAAGATGCGGGGCATCGCCGCAGAGGTCAAAAAAGCCACCCGCGAGCAGTCGCAGGGAGGAAGGCAAATAAGCCAGGCCATCGAGCACGTCTCCCATATCGCCAACTATATTAACAACTCCCAGTCCGAACAGAAAAAAGCCGCCCAGCACGTCCTGTCCTCTATGAGCGAGATATCCGACATCGCCGCCCGCAACGTGGAAGGAGTGGAAAAAGTGTCGGCCTCCGTGTCCGACCTGAAGGTGCTGGCGGAGGAGCTGAAGGCCATGATAGAAGCTTTCCACTTGAGACTGAACAATAACTCCAACCAGAGTGAACACGGAGACAAGTAAACAGCAGAGGCTCTACAGCGCTTTTGCCGGAAGGAAAAGACCTGAGGTCTCGATTTGCGATTCGGTCTTTCCGGACGGCTCTCTCAGTATCTCCGCCGTTTTTCGGGACCGGCTCTTATAAAAACGGATTCTCTTTTCGAGCTCTCTTACACGCTTACGGTCCGGTTCCTTTCTGTCTTTCTCCCTGGCAAGCAGTGCTTCAAGCTCTTTGATACGCAAGGGCACCACCTCGACGTGGATGTCCTCTATCAGCTCGCCGTCCTTTTTGGTGTTGTGGTTGTAAACCCAGGTGGGAAGGCTCTCCCAGGCTTTAACCTCGACGCCCCGCTCCGTCTTTACGAGGTCCGTCTTCAAGATCAGTCCCAGCCGGGTAAGCCCGTAAGGACGCCCCCGCGACTGGTTGGAAACCAGGTTGGAAAGCGAGTAGGCCACCAGCGCCTTCCTGCCGTCATCTGACTCCAGGAGTTGAATGCGTCCAGGCACGTGCGGATGATGTCCCAGGATGAGACAGGCGCCCGCATCAACCAGCCGGCGCGCCTGCCCGTACTGCCAGCGCAAAGGATACGTACGGTACTCGGCGCCCCAGTGAAGGTTCACTACTACCCCGTCGGCCTCTCGGGCCGCGCCTCGCACCTCTTCGACAAGGCCGGCAAAGTCATAACCGTTCACGTGGGGCTTGTCCGGGTCGCCGCTGTTGTAATTAACGTTGTAAAGAAGACTGTAGCCTATAAAGGCGAGCTTTACTCCGTTGATGGTTTCCATATGCGGCTTCCGGGCTGTGGCCCGCTCGGGTCCGACTCCCGGGCAGGCAACTCCGGCTTTACGGCATAAGCGGCTGGTTGAGGCCGGGCTTTGCCGTCCGTGGTCATAAGAGTGGTTATTGGCCGCGTTAAGGATACGAAACCCGGCCCGCCGGAGCGCGTAAAGGACCGGCAACTCACCGTGGAAAACAAGGGGCCTCTCAATCTTGCGCTGTTTGTAAACCGGGAACTCCAGGTTGGCCACTGCCAAGTCCGAGTCCAAAAACGCCCGGGGCATCCCCGTAAAAAGGCCGTCATAGCCGGAGTTGTTAAAAGAGCCTTTCGATCTCTGCCGAACCGACCGATGGCAACGCTGGTGAAGCATGACGTCCCCCGCCGCGGCTATCCGGACCCGCGGACCGTCCTGCCCGGCGAACACGGCAGCGGAAGCGCCCGGCGGAAGAGAAGAACCCGCAAAAAAATCTTCCCCCTTGCCGGCCACTGATGAGGAACTTCGAGAATCATGAGCAGGCGATACTTCGCCTCCGGGAGAAACTGCCTTGGCGGTGTCCCCCCTCTTAAAGCTGTAAGCCCGCTCGAGAGGGATGAGGACGCCGGAGGCGGACCCGGCGAACCTGAGCCGGTCGGTAAACCGCGTCGGCGCGTTACACGGAGGCGTTCGTATTTCCATGCCCTTCTGGAGGAGCAGAACAACGAAGATCAATACAGCGAGGATGACAGCGTTGACAGCGCTCTTGTCCATCTTAAGCCTTTTTCTCGAACCGTGGTTACGCTTCTCCGGAAAAATAAAGTAATGATGCCCTTGCCGGAGACGGATAATAGCACAGCCTTTCGGGAAACCGAAACAAAGAGAGTCCGGGCGGCTTGACTTGCAACCGGCCGGTGTGTCTTCTACACTTTTAAGCGAAGTTGAGAGGCTCGGCAAACTCCACGTGGTGCTCTTGTTCCGGTCTTTTACTGGTATAGTTGTTCCCCCTTATTAACCAGCCCAAGGAGGTCTTTACATGGGTCAGAAGATCGTGATTATCGGAGGAGTAGCCTGCGGTCCCAAGGCTGCGGCGCGGGCCCGCCGGCGCGACCCTGAAGCTGAGATCACTATTATCGAACGCAAGCCTCACGTGTCTTATGCGAGCTGCGGACTGCCTTACTACGTGGGCGGTGTGGTCCCGGACATTGACAAGCTGATCTCAACCACCCACGGGACCTTTCGGGACCCCGATTACTTCCACCACGTAAAAAACATAAACGCCATGATAAACACAGAAGCGTTGGCCATTGACCGGGACAAAAAAGAAGTACGGATCAAAGACCTGCAAACCGGCAATGAGTCTTCGCTTCCCTACGACCAACTGGTCCTCTCTACCGGCGCATCTCCGCAGGTGCCGCCCCTGCCGGGCGCGGACCTGGACCGCATCTGGAACCTGTGGTCCATGAAAGACGCCCAGGTGATCCGCGAGAAGATCGAGGCGGGCGAGGCCGACCGCATCTGCGTTATCGGCGCCGGTCTTATCGGGATCGAGTCCTGCGAGGCCCTCATGAACCAAGCGGTGGACACCCACCTGGTGGACATCATGCCCCAGGTGCTCTACGGCCCGCTGGACCAGGACATGGCCGAGCTGGTCTCTTACGCTCTGCGGGAGGAGAACATCGAGATATGCCTGTGTCAGGGGGTGAAGTCCTTCGAAGGAGAGAACGGACAGGTCAAGAAGGTGATAACGGAAGCGGGCGAGATCGAGACCGACGCGGTGATCCTTGCCATGGGCGCCAAACCGAACATCGAGCTCGCCAAAGACTCCGGCCTGGACATAGGAGACCTGGGGGCCATAAAGGTGGACGAGTATCTCAAGACCAATGATCCTCATATCTTCGCGGGAGGCGACTGCGTGGAGAACCATCACCTGGTTACCGGACAAAAAACCTGGAACCCCCTCGGCTCGACCGCCAACATGCACGGACGCGTGATCGGCGACAACCTTACAGGAATGGACTCCACGTTCCCGGGCGTACTGGGAACCGGCATCATGAAGACCCTGGGAACTAACGTAGGATACACCGGCATCACCGACAGCAAAGCCGGCGAGCTCGGCTTCGACACCGTTACCGGCATCAACACCGCGAACGACAAGTCCCACTTCTTCCCGGGCGGAAAAGACCTGGCCATCAAGCTGGTGGCGGACAAAACCACCCGCCGGGTCCTCGGATGCCAGGTGGTGGGCGCGGGAGACGTGGCACGGGTCGTGGATGCGGCGGCATCCGCCCTGCGCTATGGAGCGACCCTGGAAGACCTGGCCTACATGGACTTCTGTTACGCGCCCCCTTTTGGCGCGCCCGTCACCCCCCTCGCAAATGCCGCCAATATCGCGCTGAACAAGCTCTCCGGCATGGCGGAAACCATATCGGCGTTCGAGCTCTTCGAGCTGCTCGGCTCGGACCGCGACTTTGTGATGATCGACGTCCGCACCCAAGGCGAGCTGAAAGCAAGGCCGCCCATTGAAGATAAGCGCAGCATCGCCATTGACATGCACGAAATCCGACAGAAGGCGGACGAGCTGCCGCGCGACAAGCCGCTTATCATCATCTGTCAGCTCGGACAGCGCTCTTACGAGGTCCTCCAGATGCTCAAGGGCAAGGGCTTCCAAAACGCCAAATCCCTGGAAGGAGGGCTGCGCATCTTTACAAGAACCACTAAACCGGAGTCCGATAAACAGTAAAACCTGCCGAAAAGCTCGCGGCACGAAAAATAATGGACAAAGACATTATTGCGTGCGAGCGACTTCAGTCGCGATTATTTCTTAGATGAGATACCTGTGCTGAAGGCTCCGGTTTGAGCATCGGCTCCATTGCGGATATGCTTGTCCCTGGAGGTTGTATATATGGACAAGCTTCTGATAAAGGGAGGAGCCCCCCTTCACGGCACCGTCAAGATAAGCGGGGCCAAGAACGCGGCCCTGCCGGCGCTCTGCGCTACTCTACTCGCCCCCGGCAAGCATGTTTTAAGAAACGTGCCCGCGCTCCGCGACATCGGCACCACCATCGAGCTTTTGCGCAGGCTGGGCGCCAAGGTGGACGACTCGCGCTTGTTCGAAGAGCAGGTCCTCCAGATAGACACCACCTCCATATTTTCGGTGCGGGCCCCCTACGACCTGGTCAAGACCATGAGGGCGTCCATACTCGTGCTTGGCCCGCTCATGGCCAGGGAAGGAAAAGCAGAGGTGTCCCTGCCCGGCGGATGCGCCATCGGCGCCCGGCCGGTGAACCTGCACCTCAAAGGACTCGAGAGACTGGGAAGCACAGTAGAGGTAAGCCACGGCTACATCAAGGCGCATGCGCCGCGCTTGAAGGCCGCGGAGTACGCCTTTGACACCACCACTGTAACCGGCACCGAGAACCTGATGATGGCCGCGGCCCTTGCGGAAGGGACCACCCTCCTTACCGGAGCCGCCATGGAGCCCGAGGTTACCGCACTCGGAGAGATGCTGGGAGCCATGGGCGCCGACGTGAAGGGCCTGGGCACCAGCAAGATAGAGATAACCGGCCGCGAGTCGCTTACTCCCGTGGACTTTACCGTGATCCCCGACCGCATCGAAGCAGGCACCTATCTTGCCGCGACAGCCATCACCAAGGGAGATGTTTTCCTGGAAGGAGCAAACCCCGACCACATGGAAGCGGTGATCGAGAAGTTCCGGGAAGCGGGCATGAAGGTGCAGAGCGAGCAGGGCGGCATCAGGGCGCAAAGCAACGGTATAAGGTCGGTGGACATCAAGACCAAGCCTTTCCCCGGCTTTCCCACCGACATGCAGGCCCAGTTCATGGCGGTCATGTGCTTCGCGCCCGGCTCGATCTCCGTCATAACCGAGACCGTGTTCGAAAACCGCTTCATGCACGTGCTCGAGCTTCAAAGAATGGGCGCGGACATCAAGATCGAAGGCAACAGCGCCATAGTCCACGGAAACGGCAAGCTCAGCGGCGCCATCGTCATGGCCACCGACCTTCGGGCTTCCGCGTCCCTGGTACTGGCCGGCCTGGCCGCTGAGGGCGAGACCGAGGTCCTGCGCATCTATCACCTGGACCGGGGCTACGAAAGAATGGAGGATAAGCTCTCTGCATTGGGCGCGGACATCCAGAGGCTCGAGGGAGCCAGAAAATGAAGCTCATAAGCCACGCTGACAAAAACTTTGAAAAAGAGCTTAATCAATTCCTCTCCGGCATCCATGAAGTGCCTCCGGATGTCATGGAAAAAGCGGCGAAGATATTTGACGAGGTGACCGCACAAGGAGACACCGCGCTTTTCAAGTGGACCCGCGAGCTCGAAAACCACGAGATTGACGCAAACACCGTAAAAGTTACTGACGCGGAAATCTCGCGAGCCCTGGGCGAGGTCTCCCGCTCCGACCTTGACGTGATCGAGCTCGCAGCCAAAAGAATCCGGGCATTCCATAAAAAGCAGTCGCCAAAAGGCTTCACCTATAATGACAACAAAGGCACGGTGATAAAAGAGAGGATCATTCCCCTGCAAAGGGCGGGTGTCTACATACCCGGCGGAAGGTTCCCGCTCGCTTCCACCGTGCTCATGACAGCTATCCCCGCGCAGATCGCAGGCGTAAAAGAGATCATCATGATAACGCCCTGTCCGGGGGGCAAGCTGAACCCCTGCGTGCTCGCCGCGGCCCGCTCGGCCGGAGTTGACGCGGTCTACAAGGTCGGGGGAGTGCAGGGAATCGCCGCACTGGCCTGCGGCACCGCTTCAATCCCCCGGGCGGACAAGATCGTGGGGCCGGGAAGCTCGTGGGTGGCCGCGGCCAAGACCATTGCCGACTCCCGCGGACTGTGCGGCACAGACGCGGTGGCCGGTCCCAGCGAGATAGTGGTGGTCGCGGACGAGAGCGCCCCTGCCGAAGCAGTGGCCGCGGACCTTTTATCCCAGGCCGAGCACGGACCGGACTCCGTCTCCATCCTGGTTACCACTTCCGACGACCTTGTTAAAAAGGTCGAGCGGGAACTGAAAAAACTGGTTGAAGAGCTGCCCGAGATCGAGGACAACCCCGATCCCGCGGCCAGCGTCTCCGCCATCCTTGTAAAGGACCTGGAACAGGCGTCGGCAATAGTGAACCGCATCGCGCCCGAGCACCTCGAAATCATCGTGAAAAAACCGCAGAAGTTCGCGGACACCGTAAACAACGCCGGCAGTGTGTTCCTGGGACCGTACTCGCCCGTGCCCGCGGGAGACTACACCGCGGGAGCGAACCACGTGCTTCCCACCGGCGGCACCGCCCGATTCAGCTCGCCCCTCGGAGTACAGGATTTCGTAAAACGCCAAAGCGTAACCAGGCTGTCCAAAGAAGGGCTCGCCGGAATCCGCGAAGCCACCGCCCGCTTCGCAGACCTGGAAGGACTCAAAGCACACGCCCGCGCCGTTCTCTCCCGCCTTCCCGAGCGTGATAAAAAAGAGAAAAAGAAATAGGCGGGGTCAGATCTTTACAATTAAGTTTAGATGTTCTTAGGCCATGAATAATTCCTGATTTTCCCGGCGCAATGTCCGATCCGGCGAGAGGAAGGGGCGGCTCACCACATTCGCCATAAACTTAATTGTAAAGATCTGACCCCAAACCAGCCAAACCGTGCGGATTTTGGGAGGGTTGTTTATGATTGTGTTAATGTTATTATGGAGTCAAGTTCAGCGGGTGTGCGGTGAGGCGAGACCGTTGCAAAGCAAGGCAGACAAACCGGTGAATTTCTTTGCAACGGTATCTTAACGTAACCCTTGAACCTCTCGAACGAATGAGGAGGGGATGGAATGTCGGAACCGGGACGCAAGGTAGAGTTCTTTGCACTCAGCACCTGCGGGTGGTGCAGGAAGACCCGGGAGTGGCTGGACGAGCACCGGGTGGATTACGAGCTGACTTACATGGACCAGATCGAGGGGGACGAAAAGGAGGCGGCCAAGAACCGCGCTTTGAAGTTCACCTCCAAGCTGAGCTTCCCCCTGGTGGTGGTTAACGAGGGGGAGGAGATCATCCAGGGCTACAAGCCGGAGCGCTTCCAGGAGGTGCTGGGATGATCGAAGACTTTGAGCTTAAGGACAAGGCGGAAAAGCTCATGGACAAGCTCGACCGGGAGGCCGAGGCTGCCGGGTATCATCTCAACCCCGACCGGGAGATGACGCTCATGCTCTGCGAGGGGCTGGTCCAGAACGAGCAAAGGTACGGCTACATGGGCTGTCCATGCCGCCTGCTCGAGGGGGACCCGGAGAAAGACCTGGACATCATCTGCCCGTGCGATTATCGAGACCCCGATCTTAACGATTACGGCACCTGTTACTGCGCGCTGTATGTGTCCGACGCAGTGGTAAAGGGGGAAAAAGAAGCCGAGCCCATCCCGGAAAGAAGACCCTCGGAAGAAGAAAGAAAAGCGGAGAAGGAGAAGAAGCCCATGGAGAGCAAGTCCGGAATTCCGGTCTGGCGTTGCCGGGTGTGCGGCTACCTGTGCGCCCGCGACGAGCCGCCGGAAAAATGCCCCGTGTGTAAAGTTCGCAAAGAGCGGTTTGAAGGGTTCGAGTTCCCGGCCGGGTGAGTAGCCCCAGCCCGCGGAACCTTGTAAACTCTCCTTGCAGTAAGTGTTTCTTCTTATTAGTATCTTTTCATAATGAAACCTGACAAAACCAACCGCAAAGACGCTGGAAGCGAGGGACCAGAGCGCACTGAGCTCACCGACCAGGTAGAGCAGGCCCTCTCCCGGCTGGACCGCACCCTTATCCGGGATGATCCCGAGTCGGCCCGGCTGATACTCGATTCGCTCCGGCTGGAGGACCGGGCCGAGCTGGTAACCAGATTTTCCGGCCGCGCCCGTTTCGATCTCCTCATGCTCTCGCAAGACGCAGAGGCCCTGGTCAAGGAGCTTCCGGAGCCGGAGTTCTGGATCACGGTCAAACAGATGGGGGACGAGGACTCCCTCGATCTTCTGGGCATGGCCCGGCCGGAGCAGATACAGCATATCTTCGACCTGGAATGGTGGCACCATGACAGGCTCGATACGCTGGCTGTTGTTTACTGGCTAAACCTGCTTTCGTGCGCCGGGCCCGACGTGCCGGTCAAATGGTTCCAACAGGCGGAGGAAGAGCTCCTGGTGTCCGCCTTCGGCAAGTTCTTCCGGGTGTACAAGACAGACCCGGACAATGAAGGGGCGGAGCCGTGGCGGGATTTCCAGAACCTGTGGTCGTTGGACAACGTCTATTACCTTCATTTTTACGAACCTAAGACGGCGCCTGCACTGGAAAGGGTCCTCGAGCAGATCCGGGCCGAGGAGGACATGCGTTACTATGGCCTGCTCGAGTATATAGAAGGGTCCCTGCCGCTGGAGGCGGAAAGCGAGGCGTTCCGGTTCCGCACCGCCCGGCTCGCCGATTACGGGTTTGTGCCGTTCGAGGAGGCGATCGAGGTTTACGCTCCTCTTTCCGACGCCGAGCTTTCGCGTCTCGAGAAAGAAGCGGAGGAAAGCGCGGCTCCTCCTCCGGGCAGAGGGCCGGTCCCGGAGTATCCGTTGGCTCTGGCCGAGCCGCCCGAGCTTTTTGCATCGGCTTTGAGAGAGATCGCTGACCGGGTGCGGCGGGAGACGCTGGCCATGGAAACGGGAGGGCTTGTCAATCGGCTTCTGATCGCGGACGGCATGGACCTGAACAAGATCGAGAATGTAAAAAAGGTCCTTCACAAAGCTTACCTCTACATCGAGATGGGCCTCCGGCGCTGGTCCGGCGGAGAGCCGGAGCGGGCCGCCCGGCTTTTGTACTCCCAGAACATAATAAACATCTTCCGGGCCGGCTTTACCGAGGTGCTCCTGCTTGCGCGTCGGTCGAACCGCCTTCTGGAAAAAGGGTGGATGTCACGGACCGACTACAGCCGGGAGCTTCTGGGGGAAGACGCCGCAATAATCGGTGGTCTTGCGCTCGAGCGGCCCAAGCAGTATCAAGGGACCGACTCGGAGGGGGCCCCGGTTTACAAGGAGTTCAGCTCTTTCGAAGAGGTGGACAAAGCACGCGAGACCCTGTTGCTTGCCGAGGCGGTGGGGGCCTTGCTCTTCGAGTCGCTCGGGCTTACCGATCAGGACATAGGGTTTTTAAAGCAGTATTACACCGGCCATGAGCTTTCCTTCTCCACCGTGTTCATCACCGCTCTCTGCCGGGTGCTGGCCGGCGGCGAGCTGGTGTTCGCTCCCCTGAGCGAGAAGGACGCCCGGTCCGCCCTCGAGATCGCCATGACCCGCGAGGTCCCCCGCAAGGTGCACGAGGATGTTCGCTCCGACCTGCTGGCACGGGTGGAAAAGGCGCTTTCCGACTCGGAAGAAGCCGGCGAGGCATGGCGCGCCAAGGCCCGGGAGTTCGTGGACTTCTCCCTGTCCCGGCTGGAACAGGAAGCTGGCCGCCTCCGGCTTTCCGACATTGACCCCCGTTTTCTCCAGTGCATGGTGGTCTTGCCGGAAACCGAGCCCGCCCAAAAGTGAAGCTCACTCCTTGTGTTCCGCCATCCTTTTCAAGGCCTTCATGTCAGGGACCACCAGCCTCCGGACGTTGTTGGCGATGATGCCCTGTTCCCGCAAACTGGAGAGAAGGTGGGAAACCGTCTCCCGCGAAGCGCCGATGTAGTCGGCCAGATCCTGATGAGTGACCTTGATGCCGAGCATGGTGCCGCTTCGATGTCGCTGCCCGAAACGGCGGGCCAGATGGTGAAGGACCGAGATAAGCCGAATCTGCACCGGGCAGGTGCTGACCAGACAAAGCCTCTCCCGATAGGCGCGGGCCCGGGAGGCGGTCAGTGCGCCCAGAGCGAAGCCGGTCCGTGGGCTTGACTCGATGGACTCCCGCAGGGCAGAGGCGGGCAGTGCCAGGACCCGGCAAGGACCGATAGAAACAGCGTCTACCTCGTAGTCCCCTCCGAAAAGAACGGACTCCTCTCCCACTAGGTCGCCCGGCTGAATAAAATCAACCAGGAGTCGGCGGCCATTGGGACCGGAGCTGAAAGTCTTAATATGGCCGTTCCCGATGACATAGGCCCACTCCGCAGTGGCTCCCTGCTGAAACAACGGGTTGCGCGGGTCCAGCTTGACCTCTTTAGACGTCTCCACCAGCGAACGACGCTCCCTGTTGCCGAGAGCGAAAAATACGTCCACCCGGGAAATGATTTCTTCTCGTTTCTTCATCAAAAACTTAAAAAACAGGAAATAAGGATGCCGATCAGTGCGAACAGAATACAAAACCAGGGCGGTTTGTGCAAGAGAGCTTTTGCTTCTGAAAAAAGCACGAGCTCGGTTATCAGGCCCGCCTCAGTCCAGGGCCACGTTCTCGCAACGCAAGGTGTCTTCTACGTGGATGAGGCCGATCCCGTGGGAAGGGGCCCATCTCTTGTCAGTGGGGCTGCCCGGGTTAAACATCTGAACGCCGCCCACCTCTGCGTTGAAAGGATGATGAGTGTGCCCGAAAACTATGCAGTCCACGTCCTCGAACTCCGGCCGCACCCGCTTTTCCATGCCGTGCGGAGCGCCGTGGCCGTGGATCACCCCGATGCGACGGCTCCCTGCCTTGACCACCGTCTTGACCGGAAGTCGCGAACGGATTTCCTGCGGGTCCATGTTGCCGGCCACACCTTCCACCGGAGCGAACTCCTCCAGCGCGGTCACAACCGCATAGCTTACAAAGTCGCCCGCGTGGATTACAACGTCCGCGTCATGAAACCACGGCCGGACCAGCTCGCAAAGCTGTTCCGCCTGCTGGTCCACCTTGTTGATGAAACGGCTCATGAGCTTTTTGGGGTGATAACTTCCCCCGTGAATGTGGGTATCGGATATCACTGCTATCTTCATCACTACTCCCGCAAGAATTGATTACTTATGCCAGGGTCCCCCTGGTCTCTGCGAGCTCGGGAAGGTACTTTGTAAAAACGTCAAGTAAAGCCCGGTGCTCCGGGTCGCGCTCCAGGTACTTACAAAGGGGCGGCAACATATAGGGGATATAATCAAGATACTCCGGACGGCGCTTTACCTGGTGGATGTAATGAAAGCGTCCCACCACCTTGAGAAGACGGTGTATCACGCAAAGGTGGAAGTTCCGACGGAAAAGACCTTCCGAAAGGGCCTTCCCGCTCCGCTCTTCATAAGACCGGCAGTAATAGGTTACCAGGTGGTCTATCAGCTCGTCCCCTAACACCCACGAGGTGTCCCGGTCATAAAGAAGGCACGCCAGGTCATAAGCAAGAGGACCCATGAGCGCGTCCTGGAAGTCTATCACCCGGATGGCGCCGTTACATAAGAGCAGGTTGTCCATGTGATAGTCCCGGTGCTGAAGCGCGTATGGACCTTCCAAAAGCTCGCCGGCTATGGACTTGAAATGGTTTCTGGTCCGGTCACGGTCGGTCTCGTCAAGCGCGCCCGGAAAACGCGCTTCGACCGCGTGCTCGGTAAAATGCTCGAGCTCCCACATGAGAAGATCAAAGTCGAAGCAGGCCCGAAAGCCCAGAAAACCGGCGGCCTCGTATCTCGTACAGTCCACTTGTATCTTGGTAAGCTCGTATATGGCTTTCTCGAAACCGTGGCGGGCCGCGTCCGGACCCCGCTTCTGTACGTAGTCCCGCAGATGCTCGCCTCCCAGGTCTTCGAGATAAATAAGTCCTTCTTTCCGGTTGTAATGGACAATCCGCGGCGTGTTTACCCCGCAGGAGCTCAGGTGCCGGTGCACGTTGATAAAAGGAAGCTCGGTGATCGAGTCTTCCGCCATGACCTCCTCGATGCCGCGCGCCGGGTCCGGGTCGCAAAGTATCATAAGAACCAGGCTGTCGCTGTCGCCGCTTCTCGGATATAAACGCGCGTAACCGCGCACCGAAGCGCCGCCCGGCAAAGCCTCCATCTTGAAGCCGTCCGCGTCGCCGCCCGTGATCTCGACAAGGTCAGCCCGCACCGTCTCCCAAAGCCTTTCCTTGTCAATCCCCAGTCTCTGCAAAAGTCCGTCCATGCCCATCACCACGAAGCATCTGTTTTATAGGCGGCCTTTCAGGTCCTGCCGCCATGGTCAAGAAGCTCTAGTACCTCGCCGGGGTGAGTGACCACGTGGTCCGCGCCCGCGGTGTCCGTAAACTCCCGGCCGTTGGTCACCAGGCAGGTGGGGCTCCCGGCGGCTTTGCCTGATTGAACGTCGTAGATGAAGTCTCCCACCATGAATATCTCGGAAGGATCGACCCCCCACTCGAAAGCCAAGTGATATAAAGGCGCCGGGTCCGGCTTGATGGGAAGGCCGCTGTCCCGCGTGATTACGTGGTCGAAACAGATGTCCAGCCTTTTGCACACCTCCTCGGTTGACCGGGTCGAGTTCCGGGTTATGACCGCGCACTTGAGCCCAAGCTCATGGCAGCGGTCCAAAAGCTCCCGCACGCCCCGGTTTAACTCCGCGTTTTTTGCCGCTTCCGTCTCGTGCTTCTCGAGGATGGCAAGCCCGCGTTGTCTCTCTTCCGCTGGAAGCGACTCCAACTGGTCCAGAAGAGACTGCCTGCCCAAAGCCACCCCGATGTCGAGCCTGATCTGCGTGAAGTTTAAAAAGGGCCGGGTTATGGTCCCGTCCAGGTCAAATGCCACTGCCTTTATCATATCCTTATACTAAGACCGGACCCGTAAAACATCAAGAAGCGCGGAACTGGTGGGAATATAGAGCTTATGTTAATATTTTAAACACAAGGTACAAAAAGGAGAGGCCGCCGGGCAATGGCAGGGCCTGCCCCATTGAAAACCGATTTTAAACTTTTCCTTGTTACCGACCGGAAGCTGGTCCCTGCCCGCGGTCTGGTAGAGGCCGTGGCCGCCGCGGTCAAAGGCGGTGTGGATGCGGTGGTCCTCCGGGAAAAGAACCTCGGCGGCAGAGAGCTTTACGAGCTCGGCAAAGCGCTTCAAGAGAAGATCAAAGGCCGCGCCGAGCTTATGATAAACGACCGGCTGGACGTGGCTCTGGCGCTGAATGCGGGCGTACATCTTCCCGGCTCCGGCCTTGCGGCAGGCGATGCGAGGCGGCTTATGGGGCCGGAAGGGCTGGTGGGTGTAAGCACGCATCATATTCACGAGGTCCGGCAGGCCGAAAGCGAAGGAGCCGATTACGTGTTTTTCGGACCGGTGTACGAGACCGGGTCTAAAAAGGAGTTCGGCGGCCCGCAGGGTTTGAGCAAGCTGCAACAGGCCGCGGTCTCAACAAGTCTGCCGGTTTTTGCAGTGGGCGGGGTAAATCCCGAGCGTGCCCGCCAGTGCCTGGCGCAGGGAGCGCGGGGTGTGGCTTTTATCTCCTTTGTTCTGTCAGACCCGGACCCGGAAGAAGCCGCCCTCAGGATGAAAGATGCTGTTTCCGGCTGATGGAGCGCCTGGTGTGAATTTTGATTTCGCCCGCTTGAGGAAGTAGCCGGGTTGATCGTGGATATGTTGTTAAGAGCCATAATAGGGAGGGCAAATTGGCTGATACTCGGACATTGCTGGACAAAGCGCGTCAGGGCATAATCACGCCGGAGATGGAGGAGGCCGCGGGCGCCGAGGGCGTTGATCCGGATTTTCTCCGCGCCGGGATCGAGGAAGGCACTATAGTCCTGACCAGGAACCGGGTGCGGGAAAAAGTCCGTCCTCTGGCCATTGGCGCGGGTTTGCGGGTCAAGGTGAACTCGAACATCGGGACCAGCCGCGACCGCTACGACCTTGACGAGGAGCTCGAGAAGCTCAGGGTTTCCGAGGAAGCGGGCGCGGACACTGTCATGGACCTGTCCACCGGCGGTCCGCTCCGGGAGCTGCGCCGCTCCATCATAAAGAACACGGTGCTGCCGGTGGGCACGGTGCCCATCTACCAGGCGGTGGTGGACGTGTCGTCCTCCGGTCGGAAAGTGGTCGAGATGGAGCCGGAAGAGCTGTTCCAGGCCATCATCGAGCACGCCCGCGACGGTGTGGACTTTATTACCGTGCATTGCGGGACCAACCTCCAGTCCGTCGAGCGGATCGAGAAGGAAGGCCGCGTACTGGACGTGGTCTCTCGCGGCGGGTCTTTGAGCATCGGCTGGATGCGTTACAACCGGGCGGAGAACCCGCTTTACGAGCAGTTCGACCGGCTCATCGAGATTGCGCGCGAGTATGAGCTGGTCCTGAGCCTGGGCGACGGACTCCGGCCGGGTTGCATCGCGGACGCCACCGACCGGGGCCAGATAGAAGAGCTCATCATCCTGGGCGAGCTTTGCCAAAAAGCGAGAGACGCAGGCGTACAGGTCATGATCGAAGGGCCCGGCCACATACCTCTGCACCAGATCGAAGCCAACATTCGCATCCAAAAGACGCTCTGCAACAACGCTCCCTTCTACGTGCTCGGGCCGCTGGTTACGGACATTGCCGCGGGGTACGACCATATTACCTGTGCCATCGGGGGGGCACTGGCAGCGTGGGCCGGAGCCGATTACCTGTGTTACGTTACACCTTCCGAGCACCTCCGGCTGCCGGTGGTCGAAGACGTGCGGGAAGGCATCATCGCGACCCGCATCGCCGCCCATGCCGCGGACATAGCAAGGGGACTGCCAGGAGCTGAAGAATGGGACCGAAAGATGTCAGAGGCCAGGAACGCCCTGGACTGGGAAAAGCAGATCCAAAACTCCATTGACCCGGCCAAGGCACGCCAGATAAGGTCCCAGATTCCTCCGTCCGACGAGTCGGTCTGCTCCATGTGCGGAGAGCTGTGCGCCATCAAGCTCGGAAAGATCGGAAAGCCGGTGAAAGAAGAAGACTGAGCCGGCACTCTGAATCATAACCCCTATCTTTCAAAATCATCCCCGGCAAGAGTTAAACAGGAGATATGATGGAAGCGGACCTCGTAATAAAAGACGCCCTGGTAGTGGACGGCACCGGCAAGCCCGGCTTCAAGGCGGACGTGGCAGTAAAGGACGACACCATCGCCTCCGTCTCGCCAAAGGCGAACGTGAGCGCGCACCGCACCGTGGACGCCCGCGGGCTGGTGCTCTCGCCCGGGTTCGTGGACATACACGGCCATTCCGATTACTTTGTCATGGTCCTGCCCGGCTGCGACAGCAAGGTTTTACAAGGAATAACCACCGAGGTCGGAGGAAACTGCGGCTACTCCGCGGCACCCATAAAAGGAGAGCTCGCCCGCGACCGGCACGGGACCCATAAAGAGCTTTATGATCTCGACGCGGACTGGGAGTCCATGGGCCAGTACCTGGAAAGGCTCTCGCAAACGCCCCTCGCCATGAACTATGCCCCCCTAACCGGCTTTAACACCATCCGGGCGTCCGCGGGCTGCTTTGACAGCATGCCTCGCTCGAAAGAGCAGCAGCAGGCCATGCTGGACATGGTAAAGGAGGCCCTGGAGTCGGGCGCATTCGGCATGAGCCTGGGCCTCACTTATGCTCCCGGCTCGTTCGCGTCGTTGGACGAGATCGTCGAGTGCGCGCGGCTGGTGGCCGAGTGCGGTGGAATAGTGGCCTCCCACATCCGGAGCGAGGGGGAAGAGCTTATCGAGTCCATACAAGAGTCGGTGGACATCTGCCGCGGAGCGGGCGTCCGGTTTCAGGTGAGCCATTTAAAGACCTCGGGGGTCCACAACTGGGGCAAGCTGGAAAAGGTGTTCGAGCTGATCGAGTCGGCCCGGGAGGAGGGGCTTCCAGTCCAGGCAGACCGCTACCCGTACCTCGCCAGCTTCACCCAGCTTTCGGCCGCGCTTCCGCCGTGGGTGTTCGAGGGAGGCAAGGACGCTTTTTTCGGCAGGCTCGCTGACTCGTCCGCCCGGCTTCGGATGCGGGAGGAGCTCGAAAAGCGGGAGGACTACCATGACAGGTGGGAGCGGATCATTATCTCCCAGGTGTTTCACGACGAGCTAAATTGTTACGAAGGGCAAAGCGTGGCAGAGGCGGCAAAGGCCCGCGGCATGGACCCGGTGGACTTTGTGTGCTTTCTGGTTTCAAAGGCGCAAGACCGGGTGGCGGCGGCGTATCACACCATGTCCAAGGGCAACCTGCAAAGGATATATAAAAAGGACTGGGTGGTGGTCGGCTCGGACGCGGCGGTGCGGACGCACAGCGGCTACCTTTCGGAAGGCAAGCCCCACCCGCGGGCGTTCGGGACCATGCCGCGCATGATCTCGTGGGTAGTGAAAGAGAACGGGTGGCTCGAGCTTCCCGAATGTATAAGAAAGATGACAAGCGGTCCGTGCGAGATCATGGGCATCCGGGACCGGGGCGTGATCGAGGAGGGCAAAAAAGCTGACCTGGTTCTTTTCCACCCGGACGAGATAAAGGACCTTTCCACCTATGACCATCCGAAGCAGTACCCCGCCGGCATAGACATGGTGCTGGTGAACGGCAGGCCGGCGGCGGAAAAGGGACAGCTCACCGGCGCGCGGCCGGGCGAGGTCTTACAGAGGTCCTGATGTCGGTAATCATCGGCATAACGCCCGACACCCACGACGGCTCCGAGCTTAAGACCCGCACGCGGGACGAGCAGTACGTGCTCCTTTGGGACAGCTACTTGAAGGCTGTGCTGGACCACGCCGCGGTGCCGGTGATACTGCCGGTAACCAGCGACAAGAAAAGGATCAAGGTCATGCTGGAGCGGGTGGACGGCCTTGTTCTGGCGGGCGGTAACTTTGACGTGCCTCCCGCGTTTTACGGGGAGGAGCAAAAGCCCTGGCTCGAGACCGTAAAGCCTGCGCGGAGCCGGTTCGAGCTGTACATACTCCAAGCGGCCATGCGACGGGACGTGCCGGTCCTCGGCATCTGCGGGGGAGAGCAGATCATAAACGTGGCCTTTGGAGGAACACTATACCAGGACATCCTTAAAGAGCGGCCCGCCTCGAACGAGCACGAGCACGGCGAAAGAAAAACGGGCACCGCCCACCAGGTGGAGGTCGAGGCCGGCACTCTGCTTCATCGCATCACCTCGGGCGGCAGGAAAAAGAGCTTCACGTTCGGAGTGAACAGCACCCACCACCAGGCGGTGAAAGAGGTGGGCAAGGGCCTTTGCGCCGGCGCGCATGCCACGGACGGGATAATCGAGGCTGTCGAGAGCGAGCGGCATTCTTTTGTGCTGGGAGTGCAGTGGCATCCCGAGCTTTTGTACTCTGCGAGGCCTGACCAGGCCGCTATCTTCAAGTCCCTCATCCGCGCCGCGCGGTCGCGGAACCGGAAGAGATAAACTCCTTTACCTACTCGCCTGTTAAGGCGCGTCTGTCTTCCCTCGAAAAAATGGCCGGGGGGCGCCTTTGGTAAGGCTTCGGCTCAGGGCGTCTCGGGAGCGGGCGCCTTGGAAGGAGCTTCTTTCCCTCCTTCGCCGAAGTCCACCTGTGGGACCTCCTTTGCTTCCTCCGGGGCCTCGAAGTACTCCCGCTTATCGAACCCGAACAGGGCCGCGGTAATGAATGTGGGGAAGCTCCGGATGGAGATGTTGTATTGTTTCGCCGCTTCGTTGTAGCGGCGCCGGGCCACCGCAATGCGGTTCTCGGTGCCGGCCAGCTCGTCCTGGAGCCGCTGGAAGTTCTGGTTGGCTTTCAGGTTCGGGTATCTTTCCACTATCACCAGAAGCCGGGAGAGCGCGGACCTGAGCTCGCCGTTCGCCTCGGACTTATCTTTTACAGACTCCGCGCCCGCCAGCTTGGAGCGCGCTTCCGCGATCTGCGTGAATATCTCCCTTTCGTGGGAAGCATACCCCTTGACCGTCTGCACCAGGTTCGGGATCAAGTCGTTGCGCCTTTGAAGCTGGTTCTCGACCTCGCTCCAGGCAGTGTCCACCGACTCCTGCTGACGCACCAGCGTGTTGTAACCGCATCCCGCGATCAGGACCGGAATGAGCAGGATAACCAGCACTATCACCACCGCGATAACTGTTTTCTTCATGGGGAACCTCTCCGCCTTTTATAAGATTTCTTCGGGAGCTACTGCCGGCTCAGATGGTCTTCTCGACCTTGCCGGGCTCTTTCTTTTTCTCTTCCCTCGACTTCTTGAGCTCTTCCAACTGAGCCCGGGCCGAGGCCAGCGAAGACTCCTGCCGGATTTCCTTTAGCTTGTCGTCCAGGCTCTTGTCATGGAGCTCGCGCGCCGAGTCCAACTCCGCGGAGAGCTTCTGGATGCGCTCGCGCACCGACTCGAGGGCCCGCACGTCCGCTTCGGGGGAGAGCCGGTCCAACTGGCGCTGGACCCGCTTTCTGGCCTCGAGGGTCGCCAGCCGGGCGATGGCCCGGTCTTTCTCCCGCTGGAGGCGGTTTATCTCGGCCTGGAACTCCTGCATGCTCTTTTTGGCCTCGTCCGCTTCCTGCGAGGTCTGGTCAGCTTCTTTCTTAAGACGCTCAACCTCGTTGTTCAGCTCGTCCCGCTTCTGGATCAGTACCAGCGCAGCCTCGTCCTCGCCCTTGTCCACCGCAACCATGATCTGGTCCTGGAGAGAGTTCAGCTCCTTGCTCTTGTCCTCCAGCTCCGCGGCCAGCTTGTTGCGAAGATACACTATCCCCGAGACCGCCTTCTTGAGCTCCTCGTACTGGTTTAAACGCTCGTTGATGGCTGACTCGTAAACAGCCTCCGGGTTGCGCTCCTCCTTCCGGCCGATCCAGCCGGAAAACATGCCGCGCCAGAGGTTGGCTATCCTGGCTATAAAACCCGGGTTGCTCATGATATGCCTCCCAGAAAGAATGCTGGTACTGAATATAACCGCTTTGCAATCAGGGGTCAATAAATTATAACTCATCCTGGCTTGATTGGCCTCTCCACTGCATATAAACTTTAAAAGCAAAAGGAACCTCCGAGTCCGGGAGCCTGGGAAGCCGCTTCTCGAAAGTCGCGCTTTACGGCGCCCGGACCGACAGGGTCCGGCTGGAAACGGCCGGGCCTCCCGCGATTGGAAAGGAGGAAGAATTGCAGGTCCGTCCTTTTATTCGCGGGGCGGGCTTTTTTTATTTTAAGTACGAGTTAAGGAGGAATCATGAAAAGATCGGTTTTGTCGGCAGTGGTTTTATTGGCAGTCTGCCTTTTGGGGTCTGCTGTGTTTGCGCAGGACAAAGAGCCCCGCGTTCTCAAGATGGCGACCACCACCAGCACGGAGAACTCGGGACTGCTCGAGCACCTCCTGCCCGCTTTTGAGAAAGAGTACAACACGGACGTGCGGGTAATAGCCGTGGGCACGGGCCGGGCCTTGAAGCTCGCTGAGAACGGAGACGTGGACGTGGTCATGGTCCATGCACCGGACGCGGAGAAGCGGTTCGTAGAAAAAGGCTACGGCGTGAACCGGACGCCTTTCATGAAAAACGACTTTGTAATTTTAGGGCCTCCCTCGGACCCGGCGGGCGTGAAGGATGCCAAGGGTCTTTCCGAAGCGCTTCGACTTATAAAGGACAAGGAAGGCGCGGTGTTTGTCTCGCGCGGAGACGAGTCGGGCACCCACAAAAAGGAGAAGAAGCTCTGGAAGCTGGTGTCCGGCCCTCCGGAGGACGACTACCTCGAGACCGGCCAGGGCATGGGCGCGTCTTTGCGCATTGCCGACGAAAGGCGGGCATACATCCTTTGCGATCGGGGGACCTTCCTGGCCCTGCAAAAGAATTTTGCGCTCGACATAGTGTTCGAGGGGGCGCCGAGGCTCGACAACCGGTACTCGATTATCGCGGTGAACCCGGAGCGCTGGCCGGAGGCCAACAACGAGGACGCCATCCATCTTGCCGAATGGTTAACCACTCCCGCGGCCCAGAAGCTGATCCACGAGTACCGGGTGAAAGGCGAGATACTTTTCCATCCCACTGTCGTGCCCCCTGCGGAGTTGAAAAAAGAAAAGGCGGAATCAGGAGAGGTCGGAAAAGAGAAATAGGGATCATCCTCTTTTACGAAGCATGCAGAGTTACTTTTCCCGGCTTTCTCGCCGTGCTACCATTTGATCTCTACACCGATTCATGTGCAGGGGATTCATTTGTCCAGCTACATTTACATGAAACTGTTGGAGTCGCAGCCGGACCGCTATGACCGTGGTCTGGCGTGGCTGAGCCTGGGCCGCTCGGAAAGGATCAAGGAGAAGCTGACCGAAGAGAACGTGAAGGAGGGCTCGCGGGTCCTCGAGATCGGGGTCGGCACCGGCACCATGGCGATACTCGCGGCGCGGCGGGGAGCATCGGTCCTGGGATTCGACATCTCGTCCGCCATGCTTTCCATTGCCGCTGACAAGATCGAACGGGAGGGACTGGGCGACCGGGTCGAGCTGAAGGAGATGGGGGTCTCGGGCATGGACCGGCTGCCTGCCGAGCGCTTCGACCTGGTCTCTTCTACCCTGGTGTTTTCCGAGCTGTCCGCTGATGAGCAGTCTTACGCGCTTTCCCATTCATACCGCGCGCTGAAGCCGGGCGGGAGCCTGGCCCTGGCCTGCGAGGCCAGGCCCCGCAGTGCCTGGAACCGCCTCCTTCACACGCTTATAAGGATTCCGCTTCTTGTTATCACCTTTATATTCACCCAGACCACGACCCATGCAGTGGACGGCTTGGAAGAGCGGGTAGAAGCCGCGGGCTTCAAGCTGGAAAAAGCTGAACGGAGCGGCCTGGACAATTTCTTATACCTGGTGGCCCGGAAGGAAAAGTGATGGGAGTCCTTGGCCGGCTGGTGGCGTATCTGTTCCGCTGGTTCGGACATGGCGCGGAGACCGGCCTTTATAAGTCGGGCTCGCCGGACCGCCACTCGCCGGTACTGGTTACCTGCAACTTCTCGCTCACCGTAAAACGCCTGTTGAAAGCGGTGGAGGGCCTGGACGTGTGGGTCCTGGCCGCGAACTCGGAAGGCATTAACGTGTGGTGCGCCGCGGTGGGCAGGAGCTTCACCCACAACCGGGTCATTGACGCGGTGAAGACGAGCGGACTGGCCGAGGAGGTCGAGCACCGCGAGCTTGTCCTTCCACTGCTCTCTGCGGCCGGCATGGACCGGAAGGCGATCAAGGACGAGACCGGCTTTCACGCCCGGTTCGGGCCGGTGGATGCCGCTGACATTCCCGCCTATCTCGCGGCCGGCAAGAAAAAGACGGAGAGGATGTGCCGGACCAGATTTGATCTCCGCCACCGGGCGGACATGTTCCTGTCCATGAACTTTCCCGTCTACCTCGTGATCTCGGTCGTTCTTCTCATCTTCTTCCGCGAGTACTTCCTCGGCTTCACCGCCTTGTTCTGGGGCGCCGCGGCAGTGCTTTACGCCGGCATCAACATAATCCCCGGCCGGACCGGCTGGGGCAAGGCGGTTGTGGCGTGGGCCGGACTGGTGGTAGTCTGGATTACAGCGGACTGGCTGCTCTTGCAGGACCCGCTCCGGCACTGGGGGTGGCAGGTCGCCGGTCTGGGCATATTCCTGGCAGCGGGCCTGGACCTGGCGGGCACTGCTTCAGGAAGAAAGTCGGACCCCATGTACATGCTCCGGAAGCTTGGCATAAACAAGCTGCCGGGGATCATGAAGGAAAGCCAGAGCGGATTTATACATCTTGACCGCGACAGATGCGCGGGCTGCCGCACCTGCTTCGAGGTCTGTCCGTTGGGGGTATACGGGGACCTGGATGATGAGAAAAAGATCACTTTCCATGACCGTGAGGCTTGTTTTTCCTGCGGTGCCTGTGTTATGCAATGTCCGGAAGGCGCATTGATATTGACAAGCCAAAAGTTATAAAGGCCATAGTCAAAGGACGTTTCGGGTGATGAGGACTTTGGACGCCATAGTTCTTGCCGGCGACAGCGAGGCCGCGGTGCCGGTTTTGGGAGATAATAAGGCTTTTCTTCTTTATAAGGAGAAGCCGCTCGTTACATGGGTGGTCGAGGCCCTGGAGCGGTCGGAGACCGTAAGTTCGATAACCGTGATAGGTCCCGGCTCCCGGCTTGAGAAGAGCCTTACCGGTTATTCCTCGGCCAAGCCGCTCCATGTGCGCGAACAGGGCAGAGACATTTTCGAGAACATTTACTACGGCGCTCTTTCCACCTTTCCCGCTTACCGGGAGGGCGCAACAGAGGAAGAGTTAAAGTCTTCGCCCGAGTCGGACAAGGCAGTGTTCGCCCTTACCAGCGACCTTCCTCTTATCGAGCCTTTCGAGATTGATCATTTCATCAGCACCGCACCGCTCGATTCCGCCAACATCGTGTACGGTTTTACCCGGGAGGACCTCTTGGAGCCGTTCACTCCTCACGGAGTCGCGCCTGGAGAGTGGTGGATGTACTACTGCTTCAAGGAGTATATCGCGCGGCACTCGAACATCTTCTGCTTCCGGCCGCTGCACCTGGGAGCGGTAACCGGCAAGTACGTGCCCATCATCTACAACCTCCGCTACCAGCGCCACTTCCGGAACGTGGTCAGCGGACTCTTCGCCATCTCCCGCTATGTCCTCACTCCCGGCAACCTGTTTTACTACTTCCTGTTACAGATCGCCAAGACCTCCCACCGCCGCGGCTGGCACCGGCTGCGGGACATGATCCGTCCTTATGTGCCGGTGGCGGTGGTGGAAAAGCGCATAAGCCGCCTTTTCCAGACCTCCGGTCGTATCCTTGAGACCATCGGGCCGGGACCCACCCTGGACGTGGATGACGAGCTATCATACCGGGAAATCCAGGAGCGGGGCCATGAGTGGAAGAAGCTCCAGTTGGAGCTGCTGGAAAAGGAACGAGCCGCGGCAGGATGAAGCTCCGGGAGCTCGTGCCGCGAATCAGTGATACTCGTGCGTGCCCAGCTTCACGGTAAGGCCGGTCTTTTTTTGAATGGCCCCTGCCAGATCGTCCGCGCTCGCATAGGGACAAGGCGGCTTGGCGTTGACCAGGCAAGATGACAGATATACCGCATCCGGCTCGACCTCGGAGAGCTTCTTGGTCATGCCCACGTTGGGGGCCGCGCTTCTGCCCGGACATTCGCATTTGACAAAGCCCACTACCTGGACCGGCTCCTCAAAGTTTCCTTCTCCCAAAGCCGCGGCCTTTAAACATCTCCATTCGCCGGGACAGCCGTAGCCGCTGTCCATGTACGCGCCACAGCCTACGATTACTACCTTTTTCATCTCACTTCCTCCTGTAAAATGATTTCATCCGGGCGAGCGGCCTAAGCCGCGAAAAACTTGCTTTTAGTAAATTTGCATCTCTAGTGTTTCTTTTGCCAAAATCTCGATTATTGTACCACAGCGCTCCAGGAAAGTTAAGCGTACCTAACTCAAGCTCTTAAAAAAAGAGGCCCGCCTTCATAAAGACAGGCCCCTTTTCTCAGTGTTACAACTACTGCCAGGTGTCGAAAATATACTGCATGTTCATGACCAGGAGATCATCGTCCAGGTCTTCCATGTAATCGCACTCGGTTTCTTTGTGCTTGTAATTTACTTGAAGCCTGAAGGAGGGGTTTGGTCTCCAGTTGATCCCGTAAGTGGTGTTGTTCCGGGAGACCGGATACCCGTCCTTCTGAAACTCGGTGGTGAAGGTGTCGTACCGGGCCGCAAGCTCGAGTTTTCCGTCCATGAGCTCCTGGACCAGCCAGCATCCCCATCCGTGGTAGTCAAACTCGTAGTCCTGGGAAAAGAAGTAGTCCTCCATCCAGCCCTCGCCGTAAAAACCATAAAGCCGGGTCCCCCATGGAGCCCTGAGCTCGAGGTCCGCGGTCCAGACCTCCCTTTCCAGGTCCACCACCGTCTTCTTGTCCTGGATGATCGCGTCCTCATGCCGGTTCCTGCTCATGTGGCCGCCCACCATAAGCCAGTCCCACGGTGAAATCTCGAGGCGGCCCCCGTAGTAATAATCCCCGAAGTTGTTGGTGTAAAAAAACTCGCTGGACTCCTTGCCTCCGGTGTAGCGGCCGGCGCCTGCGCCGTTTCCGACCATTACGTAATAGTTGAGAAACGGGCTTTCCCGGTCCGGCACCTGTCCTTTAACTGCGATCCCGAGGTCGCGGTTAAGGCTCCAGGCGTTCATGAGCGATGATATGTAAGGTGTCTTGGCAAGAGAGAAGTCGCCCACGTTTTGCGCAAAGGTAGTGCGGGTTACAAAATCAGTCATGTGGTCCCTTTTCAGGACCTCACGGGTAGAGGGAATCTTCATCTGGCCCACGTAAAAGCTCATCCACGGCGCGGCATGGAAGATACCGTAACAGTCAATGATGTCCATTCGCTCTTCCAGCCGGATGCGGAAGACCCCTTCCAGCTTGCCGTTATCTGTCCCGAAATGTACACCCAGGCGGCCCTGCTTGAAGTTGAATCCGGAGGCCTCCTGTGCCGCCGTGTCCCTGGTGCCGGCCTGCAGCTCTCCGTTTTCGACCTCTTCCTGGAGGACCCACCAGAAGCCGGCGTTGGCTTCCAGGCCCGCCTTGATCCCCGCATCTAATGCCTGGGAGAAAAGAAGGACAAAAACACCTGTCGCTATCCACACACTTCTTTTCATCGTATTACCAGCCCTGTTTACTCCGCGGTGACGCCGTGGCCGTAGATCAGAAGCTCGCCCGCGTCAATCAGGGCCCAGCCGCCGTTGTTGATGTCGAACTCCTCGCAACCCGTCGGCATGGGCTGGATGCGGATGATCACCGCGCCCTTGACCATGTTGTGAGCGTTGTGGTCCTTGTTGAAGTCATAGTCCCACTCTGGAAGACCACAGCCGCTGGTGTCCGCGTACTTGCCGCGATCGGGCTGGTTGTACTGGTCGTCCGTAGCCCCCGGCGGAATGATATTGCGAAGCGGTCCTTCCCCCCCGATCTTGCCGGAAGAGGGGTCCAGGTAAGATTCTTCCAGGGGTTGTCCCTCGCGCTCGTAGGCCAGGATATGGTACTGGTCATCAGTGATGGTGTCGCCGTAAGCATAACCGCGGGTGTCAGCCGGATACTCGACAAAGGCGCAGTCGCTGCCGAGATCAGCCGCCCCGAAGCCGCTGAAAAACTTATGGTAAGGGTACTGGTCCGTGATCTCGCTTACGCTGAAGGACTTGGTGAAACCGTCCGGCGCCAGGATATCAATACTTTTCGCGCCGCTAAGGTCTACGCTTTCTCCTTGCAGGATGTCTATGATCTTTACTCCCTTCCAGTTGGCGTAGAAGTCGAACTGCTGCTTGGTGGTGTTGGCCAGCATAAACTGGGAATGAGCTGTCATGCCCTTGAGCTCGGATACGGTGACCGTGCGCATGGGACAAAGCTTTTGTCCGGGCTTGCTGCCGGAGTCCCCCGGGTAACGGAGGTCCGCTATCTCCTCGTGGTTTAAAAAGCTGTCCCCGTCGCTGTCAAGACCGGCGATGGTGGTCAAGGCGCCCTTGTCCCGGCCATTGTCCATGTAGTCCTTGCCGTAGCCGTTCAAGGTATCGTAATAGGTCTTGGGATACCCGGTAACCGTCTCGCCGCTTATGCTGTGAGGCTCCGGCGGATAGGGGATGTAATGACAATAATCGCAAGAGTTCTTCCATTCGGTCTCAACTTCCGTGGTGTTGCCCTCGGTTTCTGTTACGGTGATCTCTCCTCCGGTGTGGCAGGTCTGGCAGTCGTCCAGCCGGGTCCCCACCGTGTGGGGATATACCTGAACAAAGTTGTTGATGTCCCGGTCCGAAGCGTGCCCCTTGTAGGCCCGCGACGAGCAGACCATGTCACCACTGCCGTCATCAGAAGAACCGCAGCCCTGGATAAATACCATGCCTCCTGCTATTGCAAAAGACATGACTGTCAGTAAGACAAATGTTTTCCTTTTCCATTCATTCCTTTTCATAACTTCCTCCCTTCTTTCTCCCGAAGATTGATTGATCGCCCCACTTTGTATATATACATTTCTCCGGGCCGGCCCTTACATCAGGAGAAGAAAGGAGGCACGAACAAAAAAACGGCCCTCCCCCGGAGAGCCGTGTAATGCGCAGTCCACGAGCTTGTATAAGCCGTGGCCTCACATCTCCTTTCCAAGCACGGGGGGTCGCGAGGTTTCCCTCGCGGCCTTTCGGTCGCCTCCCTTGGCATTTTCTCCTGCTGTAGGGAAGAACGACTCGGAGACTGGAAGAATTGTACTAAAGATTTTTACTTTGGTCAAGGCTGAAATTCCCCCTCATGTCTCAGGCCCGAGAACCGCGAGTCATATTTTGCTTGTTACGGGTTGTTAGTGGATTTTTAACTGATATAATAACCATCTAATGGACAAGGTTCCGGAGAAGGTTTATTGCATAAGCTGCGGCGAGGAGGTCCCGGTAGAACGGGTGAGCATCGGGATAGAAGGAGAAGACCTTCTTCAATGCGTTCACTGCCACTCTTATCTGGGCACGGTTAAACAGCCGCAGACGCTTCCCGATCCTTCCCGGCTTCCTTCCCGGCCCAGCACGTCGCCGGGGGATTTCCGGCCGGAGGAGAGCTCGGGCTCCGAGTTCGTGATGCCCGATCTTCCGAGCGCCATGTCCACGCCGCAAAAGGCGGGCGGCGAGCTTTTGGAAGAGCCGGAGCCGGTCTCGGAAGGCCCTCCTTTGCAGACGGTCATCACGGTGGAGGACTCCTCGCTCATTTCAGCGATCCTGAACGATACGTTGATTGAGCAGGGCCTTACCGAGCGGGTGATCCCCTGCAAGAACGGCTACGAGTTCCTGGGCCGTTACATCCGGGAACGCGACATTAAGACCATGATCGGGCTGGTGGTAATGGACGTAAAGATGCCGGTGTTGAACGGCATCAGCTCCGCGGTGGCCATGCGCGCCCATGAACAGGCCCAGGATATGGATAATGTTCCCATCCTGTTTTTTACGTCCAAAAGGTGTGACGAAACCTTCCGCAAGGTCCTGCTTCACTGCGCGCCCGCCATGTACATCAACAAGGGGTCGTCGGTGTCCCCCAACCAGCTCCAGGACCGGGTCGGAAAAGTAGTAAACCAACTGATGAGAGAAGAATGGTAGAAACAGAACCCGCTTACATACTGGGCCTTGACTTACACGGAACGCTGCTGGAGCCGGGCGAGGTCATCCGTCCCGAGCTGGTCAACATGGTCAGTGAAGGGCTGGCCCGTATAAAAGACCGGATCAGCCGGTTTATCTGCACCGGCAACGATCTTAAGTTCGTAAAAGAGAAGGTCCCGCCCGAGATACTCGAACAGGTGGACGGCTACGTTCTCGAGACGGGCTGCTCCTTGAGCCCGGACGGCGAGACCGAAAAGATTCTGACCACCAAGGAAGAGCTCAAGACCATCTGGGAGCTGGAGGGACAGCTCCGGGCGCAGTCTTTTCCGGAAATCAATTACTTCGCGCACCGGCTTACCACCATTTCCATGTTCAGCGATGATCCGCGTTCTTTGCATGAGAAGATCGAAGGGTTTGTGGGGGACTCGAATTTTCATGACCGGGTGCAGGTTACTTACTCGTCGGTGGCCGTGGACATCCTGCCGGTGGGCTACAACAAGTACACCGGCCTGGCCGCGGTAGCGGGCGACCGGGAGATCATCGGGGTCGCAGATTCCATGAACGACCAGGACCTGCTCGCCGACTCTCATTTCTCGCTGGCGCCCGCCAACATTGCCACCGAACTGCGGCCGCTGCTCGAGAAAGCGGGCAGGAACGCCGTTCCCCTGATGGAAGCTCCTGACCTCATCTCCGGCACCGTGTTGATAGCAAACAAGGCAGAGACCGAAGGGGTCCTGGAAATCCTGGATTTCCTGGACCGCATGCTCGCTTGAGACGTGGTCAAAGGCGACTGCATCATGAAATTCCCCCATTTTTTATGTCCGGCCAGTCACTCCATCAGCGGCACCGGCAAGCAGGACCGTTTGTCTTAAGTTTCCAATCGGCCATTTACAACTCTTCTTTGTCCAATGGAGTACACCACTCAGCCACCATGATGGCCCACACAACTTGTTGTGTGGGCAGACTCACGAAGTGGGTCTGCAGGTACATTGTAAAAGATGTTTGCCGCATCCCTCCGGCATCAAACCATCCGGTCTTCTTCGTGTACTTTACCAATTGAAGCGGATTCTCCCATGATCTTCAATCACCCACACAACAAGTTGTGTGGGCCATCTTTCGGGAGTTGTGTGGGCCATCTTTCGGGAGTTGTGCGGGCCATCTTTCGGGAGTTGTGTGGGCCATCTTCCGGGGGTTGTGCGGGCCATCTTCCGCGGGTTGTGCGGGCCAAATTCGCGTACCGGCCATGGACGTCACCCCCTCTTCCGGGGGTTGTGCAGGCCGGCTTGCGAAAAGGAGTCATGGCCTACACCACAGTCCGCGGCTCATGCACGCCCCGGCAGCTTGTGCGTTTTTCCATTTTCACTTCAGCCCCGAGGCATCTGTGCTTTTTCAAAGAGGACGCGAGAGTAACACGAGAAATTTTGGGGGAACTTCACCGACTGCATCCCTCTAAAGTCCACCGCCGGCTCGATTATGTTACGGTCTTCCTTTTCCTTAGAATCAAGAGCCCTGTCACAACAATCACCGCGATTGCCAGGCCGGCAACAAGGTAAACCAGCCCTTTTCCTTCATCTTCTTTTTCATAACTGAAAGTGAGCTCGGGAGACTCGCGCATGATGATAAGCTTGCTGAACCGGAAGGGGCTGCCGCGCAAAGGCACGTTGAACTTCACCGGCAGCATTCCGCGGGGCCTTTCCGCTTGCCGCTCCCGGTCGAGCGCAGGCGCGGGTGCGGGCTTTTTCGCCTTTTGCTGGACCTGCTCGGCGATCTCCATTTCCATCTTGGACTGCCGCTCCAGGGCCCGCTTGGAGTAGATTTGTCGCTTGGCCTTTGTCTCTTCCCGCGGCTTGTCCGCTTCCGCCTTCATCTGCCGGTCTTCCACCTCCTCGATTCTTTCCAGGTCTCCTTCAAAATCGTCGTACTCGTAGTGCGGCGGAAGGTACAGGGACAGGAGCATCTCTGAAGCGGGTATGTCCGCTCGCGGCATCTTCACCAGGTGCGAGCCCGTCTCCTCCATCTTCGGCACCGGCGCGTAATAGATAAGCTCGACCGTAAAACTGGCGCGCTTGTCTGCACCCGACTTCTTCAAAGGCACCAGCACCTGGCCCGTATCGTTCCTGGTCGGCTTCACCGGCTTGTCGTCAAGATATGCGCTCCACACCTTTGCCTTGCCGGGCAGGTCTATCTTGATGTACTGCTTCTTGTTGTTCCGGAGTTCGTATATGATTCTGCTCACCGACTTCCCGTCGTTGGTGAACACGGTAACCAGGTTGACGATATCAATGGCCGCGTTTAACACCTCGAGCTCCTGGTGCCGCTTTACGTTGATGCTGCCGGAGTAGGGACGGCGCACGTAGCGAAAGCCGTAAAGAAGCGGATAGGAGGACTTGCGCCGTAACCCGGACGGCAGCTCGGACACGTCCAGGGGCATGAGGTTTTTAATGGAGTCAATCTTGACCTCGAGGCTCGAGCTCGTCACAATCGCCACGTAGCCGGTCTCCCGCTCCACGCCCCGTGTGGAGACCTCCGGAAGCGACACCTTGCCGGAGGCCTTTCCCCGCTGGCTCTCCAGGCGAAGACCAAGCTCATAGGAGCCGGTGACCTCGTAGCCCGCGTTGACATGAAGCACTCCCTCGTCAACCTGCCAGCCGGCGACTCCCTTTCCATCCACCTCTATAACTTCGTAATCTTCGGGCAGCTCGATCTCGAAGCCGGTTACTGGATTGTGCTTTACGTCGTAGGAAAGGTCCACCCTCGCGGTGGTCACCTCGTCCGAGATGGTAAGAAGGGTCTGAGTGTTCGAGTATACCTTGGGAGGGACCTCTTCTTTCTCAGCTCCCTCGGCTTCCGGCGCGGGAACGCTGTAATTCACGCGCAGGTCGTAAATGGTCCCGGAAACCGCTTCGATCCTCCACTGTTTCTCCTTCTTCTCCTGTCTGGTGATGACGGCGTCGGATATGGTGATATCGGACAGTTCGGCGGAAGCCGTGAGCACAAACTTCGCTCCGGGCACCGAAAAGAGAGGCACGTAAAAGGAGTTGGGGCCCGGCTTCTGGGGGGCCTTCACGGTATGGAGGACACGAAGGTTTCTTTGGCCCCGGTCTTTCAAAAGCAGCATGACCCGGCCGGAGTCTTCCCTTAACATGCCGGGTTCGCCGTTGACCTTGACTTCGCTTATGCCGCTTTGCCTCTTCCCTATCGGCACGGACACCCATCCGCGAGCAAGAACTCGAAGCTGGTAGTCTGCCATGACTTCGGCAAAGCCGTCCCGGACACGTATCCGGAAGGAAGCGTCCTGCAAGGAGTAGCCCGCCGGCGGCTCCGGCTCATCCTCCGGCTCCTCCTCCAGGTACTCCCGCAGAATTTTCTCGAAGTCCGTCCATAACAGGATCACCTTGCCTCCGGAAAGCGCGGGAAGCTCTTTCGCGCTTGCAAAAGCGGGACAGGCGATCAACAGCGCCCCCACCACGATCAGTAAGGTCCTTTTCATTTCAACACCTCCCGGTCCCTCTTCCTGCCCCGCGCTTCCGCCTGGACAATGATCCAGAAGAGCACAACCAACACCAGTATCGCTCCCCCGGCAACAAGCGCCTTCCACAGCTTGGACCACAACTCGGAGGGCTTGTCATATCTCAAGGTTACGGAGTTCTTTTCGCCTTCCTGCACCACCGCCTTGTAGAACTCGAGCACTAAGCCCGACTCCGGCAGCATAAACCGGACCGGGAGGGATACGGGTGTATAAGCTTTCTGCTTTTCGTACTGATAGATATTGGGAACCTGGGCGGACTTTCCCAGCAGAAGGCCGCCTTCATCTTTTCTTTTCCCGCTTTTAGAAGCTGCTTCTTCATATTCTTTTAAAAGGCTTTCATGGCCCATGATATAGGGGGTCTCCCTTTCTTTCTCTTGCAGGCTGGACTCTTCAACCTCGTAGCTGTAGTCTTCCGGCACGTAAAGCTTCCATTGCAACAGGTTGGTCAACAGGTCGGTGGAAGGAGCTTCGAGCTGTAACGAGCCTTTGTCTTCGTCAAGCTCGGGAAGCTTCACCATGTAGACGATCTCGACCTTGAAGGACCTGGCCTTGCCGGAATCTCCGGTTGACTTTGCAAGCGGAATAAGCACGTTCCCGTCTTTGTCCCGCGAAGGCCGTACCGGCGTCCCGTCGCGGAAGGAAGAAAACAGCCGCGCGTCTTCCGGCAGTTTTACCTTTATAAACTGCTCGCGGTTGTTCCGGATGGTGTAGACGGCCCGGGTTACGAACTCGCCTTCCCGGGAGACAAAGCTCGTGAGCGCTGCTTTGTCTACGGTACAGGTCAAGACCTCTATATCGCGGTGTCTGATGGTTTCCAGCGCCAGCCGCCAGGGGTGTTCCAGGTACTTGAAAGCGTGAATGACCGGCGAGCCTTTTCCCCGGATAAATGACGGAAGCTCGGACACGTCAATGGAAGCAAGCCCGGCCGCCTCTTTCACCCGGACCTCGATGTTGGTCCCGGCCATGACCCCGATGTGACCGGTCTCGCGCGTTGTTCCCCTCGTCTCGAGTTCGGGCAGATCGAAACCGGCGGAAGCGGAAGGAAGCTCGAGCTCGTAATTGACGGAGAGCTCATAATTCCCGGTCGCCTCGTAACCGAGGGAGATCCGGAGGATTTTATTTTCTCCCTCTTTACCGGTCTTCCAGTCGGCAATGCCTTTGCCCGAGACGTCCACGACCTCGGCGGCCGCGGGCAGGGACAGCTCGAAACCGGTAACGCTCCGGTGCAGTATCTCGTAGCTGATCCTCGAGTGCACCCGGCAAAGGTGCCCGCCCAGGGTCACCAGGGATTGAACCCGGGCGTTCTGGCGCAACTCGGCCTTCTGCGCCTCCACCTTCCGGGTCCAGGAAAGCGCTATCCGCTCGGAAGGCTCGAGCACCGCTTCCAGCTTCGTGCTCTTCTCATAGTTGTTTATCCGGCTCATGGCGGCATTTCGGGATGTTATGTCCAGGCCCGGCTTGTTGATGGTAAAGGAAAGCGTGGTTACCGGCGTTTGGGGTATTCGGAAATCGAGCGACTGCGGGCCCCCGCGGTTCTTTGCCTCTACAAAGAAACGGGCGGTAAGCCTGTAAGTACCGGCGCCCTGCAATAGCACCTGGTGCCTGCCGTCTTTCATAAGCGACAGCACCGGCTTGCCGTCCAGCTTGATCTCCTCCACCGCAGGCCCCTCGGCGATCACCGGGACCATGACCCAAGCCTCCGGCTCCAGCACCACCAGCTCCATCTCGAGATCGAACCTTGCCGAGCCGTTCTCCAGAAGCTCGCCTTCATATGAGGCGGAGTTGATCACAAAGGGAGCAGGCACCGGCTCTTCCTCTTCCTGCTCTGCCTCCTTTTCAGCCAGCTTTTCGATTAGGGTTTTGAAGTCCTCCCAGGGGATGGAAAGGTAGGAACCCGAGAACTCCGGCAGCTCGGCCCGGACGGGCATCGCCAGAACCAGGACTGATAGTACCGCGGCCAGCAGACCAAAAAGATTCTTCATGGCTGTCTCCTTGCAGGTAGAGTTATTTACGGGATACGTTGTTTAAATGTTTTCCGGCCCCTGCTTGTAATCATGAACGCTTGTGAGTTAGAAAAAGTTTCGGGTTTATCTCACTATAGACTTTTCGTTTAATTCCGGCAAGTGCAAAACGAGAAAAAGGAGTAGCTAACCATGGCCCCGGATTTTATTTTTACACCCGAGCAGTTCGTCGGGAAGGAGTAGACAGGGAAAGACGGATGCAAGGCTCCATACTGGGCGCCATAGGCGGTGGGACCTCGGAAATCAGGAGGATGATCATAGCGGAGTGCGCGTCTTTGGCGGCTCACGCCGCTCGCACGTATTACATTATTTTACAGAGAGCTATAATTGCGTTTGACGGCCCAGGGAGGGCAGGGCTCATTCAGCGGAGTCCCGGGTGTCCGCCTTCCGGGCCAGCATGGTGCGGAGCGCGAGGTATAGCATGACGCCGCCGAAAGCCAGTATGGCCAGTCCCCACCAGAGGTTTATGTTTAGTCCCAAAGATTGGCGGTATATCTCTTGGGGGGTCAAGAAGGAGTACACCACCAGTATCAGTCCGGTAATGCTGAACATGAGCCCCATGGGAAATCTTATGTCCACGTTCATTTTCCAACTCCTAGAAGAAGATAATGTTCAGGATAAGAGCGGCCAAAAGTACAATGATTCCGAACAGACCCGGCCTCTGATACCAGGCCACTCCCTCCTCCTTGATCTTGGGCGTGAGCGAGTACACCAGACCTTTCAGCTCTTCGTCGCTCTTCAACTGCCGGGTAATAAAAGACACGATGATGGTAACCACGAAGCACACGGTCCAGGCCACGATAGCGGTCCAGAAGTTCTGGGCCATCTCGCTCGGATACTCGTGAAGCACTGTTCCCAGCCAGCCTCCCTTGTAGAGCGTGGTCGAGCCGATGGGCTGAGTAAGCCCGTGATGGAGCGCCGCGGACAAGGTCCCCGTAATAAGGCCGATAAACGCGCCGTGTCCGGTGGCCCTCTTCCAGAACATTCCGAGCAGGAAGGTGGCGAAAAGGGGCGCGTTCACGAAAGCAAAGATCAACTGGAGCATGTCCATGATGTTGTCGAACTTGGTGGTGAGGTACGCGGCAAGGACGCTCAAGACGACCCCGAAGACGGTGGCGAACCTTCCCATCCACAGGTAGTGCTCGTCCGACTTGCCGGGCTTTACATAGCTCTGATAGATGTCGTAGGTCCATACCGTGTTAAAGGCGGTGATATTGCCGGCCATGCCGGACATAAAGCTGGCCATCAAGGCGGTGATCCCCAATCCCAGGAGACCGTGCGGGAAGTAATGGACCAGGAGCATGGGGATGGCCATGTTGTAGTTGGTCTGTCCCTCCTCGTTCAAGGGAAGCTCGAAACCGGTGCTGTGCTGGAGTGCGATGGCTATCATCCCGGGCACGATGACCAGAAGCGGGAAGATCATCTTGGGTACCGCGGCGATAAGCGGCGTCCGGCGGGAAGAGAGCATGGAGTCCGCGGCCATGGCCCTTTGAATGACCAGAAAGTCGGTGCACCAGTAAGCAAAGGAAAGCACAAACCCCAGTCCCATGGCGATGCCGAACCATTCGACCCCCATGGGGTTGTGCGCCGCGTCCCCGGTGTGTTGCCAGGAATTGGTCCAGGCGCCCGCGGCGTATCCCTTGTCAGTGGCCATCTCGGAGAGCTTGGTTGTGAGTCCTTCCCATCCGCCCATGTCTGCAAGACCCAGGATGACGAGCGGGAGGAACCCGAGCACGATCAGGAAGAACTGGAGCACCTCGTTGTATATGGCCGAGGTCAGCCCGCCCAGGAAGATGTAAGCGAGCACGATAATGGCCGAGATCCAGATGCTGAAGCTGAAGTTCCAGCCCAGCATGACCTCGAAAAGTATGGCCAGGGCGTACATGGAGATGCCGGAAGACAGGATGGTCATGGCCGCAAAAGTGAACGCGTTAAAGCCCCGCGTCTTTTCGTCGAACCGGAACTTCAAAAACTCCGGCACCGACCGGACCTTGGAGCCGTAATAAAACGGCATCATGAAGATGCCTACGAACACCATGGCGGGTATGGCCCCGATCCAGTAGAAGTGGCTGGTCATGATCCCGTACTTGGCGCCGGAGGCCGCCATGCCGATGACTTCCTGGGCGCCCAGGTTGGCCGAAAGAAAAGCCAGGCCCGCGATCCAGGCGGGGATCGAGCGGCCGGACAGGAAAAAGTCGGTGCTGGTCTTCATGTACCGCTTCAGCCACCATCCGATCCCCAGCACGAAAACAAAGTAAAGCCCCAGGATCAGGTAATCAACAGTCGCAAGTTGTACCGTGTCTTCCATTTACAGCTTCCTTTGGATATTCTTTGTCTAGCCAGCGTTCATCATACAAAACAGACCGGTAACAATCAAGCTGGAAGCCGGTCTATGAAAAGCCGGTGGCGCAGGTTTTTAAAGGACCCCGTCCTCCAATCCCTGGTACATCTCTTCAAAAAGCGGCGCGAACTTTTCGTTCAGGACCTTGCGCTTGAGCTTCATGGTGGGGGTCACCTCGCCCGCGTCCTGCTCGAACTGTCGGTCCATGATGCGGAAGCGCTTGATGGACTCGTGCTTGGCAAGGGTCTTATTTATCTCCCGGACCCGCGACTCGATATGCCTGTAGGTCTCGGGTTTCTGGGTAAGCTCGGCAAAGTCTTTGTAGGCGATGCCCTGTTGGTTTGCCCATTCCTTGATGGCTTCCTCGTCCAGGGTGAACAGTGCCACCAGGAACTTGCGCCGGTCGCCGAAGACCAGGGCCTCGGAGATGTAAAGGTCGTTCTTGAAGGTGTTCTCGATGTTTTGCGGAGCGATGTTCTTGCCGCCCGCGGTGATGATGATGTCCTTCTTGCGGTCGGTGATGTAAAGAAACCGGTCCTCGTCCATCCTCCCGATGTCGCCGGTGTGGAACCAGCCCTCATCGTTGAAGTCCTCCCGGATAGGCCCGTCCTTCGAGTAGTAGCCCTTGAACACGTTGTCCCCACGCACCAGGACCTCGCCGTCGTCAGCTATCGAGACCTCGCAGCCCGGAATCTCCTGCCCCACGCTCCCGAACCGGATGTTGTCCGGCCGGTTCACCGTGCTGGGCGCGCTGGTCTCGGTCATGCCCCATCCCTCGATGATCATGATGTCCAGGGCGTGGAAAAACTCGATGATCTCGCGGGACAGGGGCGCGGCCGCAGACACGAAGAAACGGATCCTGCCGCCGAAGCGCTGTTTGAAGGTGTTGAAGACCAGCTTGCCGGCAATGGCGTTTCGAACTCGAAGGCCCAGAGGCATGGGCTTGCCGGAGAGCCGGTAGGGGCTCGCTTCCCGGCCCGCTTTTACCGACCACTCGAAAAGGCCCCGCTTTACGGGACCGGCCGACTGGATGTTCTGCTGGATGGCGGAGTACATCTTCTCGTACAGGCGGGGCGCTCCCAGAACAATGGTGGGTTTTTCATCCTGGATGTTCTCCGCTATCTTCTCGAGTCCCTCGCAAAGGGACATGGTGATGCCCGAGAACATGCCGTTAAAGACCCCGCCGATCCGCTCGTAAACGTGGGCGTAAGGAAGGATGGACAACGTGGAGTCATGGTCCTTGTCAATACTCAAGATTTCGTCCATGGCCCTGTACACGGACAGGATGTTGTTGTGGGTTGTCATCACTCCCTTGGGCGGTCCGGTGGTTCCCGAGGTATAGACCATGGTGCACAGGTCGTCGGGGTCTATGTTTTGGACGCGGTTTTTTATCTCGTCCGGATTTGACTCGCCGTAGTCGCGGCCTTTCTCGCGGAGCTTGGCGAGGGAAAGCACATCATCTGCCGGGTCTTTGACATCGTCAATGGAAATCACTCCGGCAAGGCCGGGCATGGTCTCTTTGCGGTCCGCGAGCTTTTCAAGCTGGCCTTCGCCGGAGACCACGATAAACCGCGAGCCCGAGTCGTTGACAATGTGCTCGATCTCGTGGGGAAGGTTGGAAGGATATATGGTTACGGTGACGCCCGCGGCGCAAAGGATGCCCAAGTCACAGTAAATCCACTCCAGCCGGTTCTCGGACAGGATGGACACCCGCTCTCCCGGAGCCAGCCCCCACGAGGCCAGCCCGTTCGCTATCTCCGTGGCCGCGGTCGAGACCTCGGACCACGGTATGTCGCGCCAGGCCCCGTTCTCCTTGTTCCGGAAAATGGTCCTGCCGGGATGCTCTTGTGACATCTTGTAGAATTTTTCGGGGATGCTCTTCTCTTCCATCGAACTCTCCCATTCAAGCCGTGGCCGCGCCCCTACTCCGCCGGCCTTCAGTTCACCGCCTGTAAAACCAAGTCCGTAAAACCGCCCCTCATCATATCACAAGAACCTCCATTTTAAAGCAAGGCCGTCCAGCCGTGCGAACGGCTTCAGTCGCGGTTGACATGGCGCTAGCTTACCGCTCCCATCCCTTGCAGCCTGATCCAGACCTCGGCGGCGATGATAAGTATCATGGCGAGCAATGCACCAGCGTCCCTTGCTCCCGCCCGGTACTCCAAGTAGTTTCCGCGCGGACCGGGCAGGCCGAAGCCTTTCGACTCGAGCGCCACCGCAAGCTGGTCGGTCTTGCGCAGGGCGCTGGAAAAGACCGGCACCAAAAGCGGAACATACCCCTGCATCCTTCGAAAGACGTTCACGGACTCGAGGTCAAGCCCGCGTGCTTTTTGCGCGTCCATGATCTTTTTTATCGTGTCCCCAAACAGGGGCACCAGCCGGAAGGAGAGGGACAGTGAAAAACTGACCGGGAAGGGCAGCCCCATCCTGGTGAGCCCGTAAGTGAAGTCCTCGACCGTGGTGGTGGCCAGGAATACGAGCCCGCAGAAGATCATAAGGTCGAGACGAAGCCCCATACCCGCGCCGAAGAGCATTCCTTCCCTGGTTGCGCTGAAAGGCCCGAGCTCGAAGAGAACGGTCTTTCCATGGTATGCGACGCTCCAGATGCCGAAGCTCGCCAGCGCAATCAAGAACAGAAGCCACCACACCCGGCGGAGGCTCTGGAACACTCCCGTGCCTCTTGCCGCCCAGGCGAAGATGAGCCAGAGCAAAAGGATATACAAAGGACGCTCCAGCACCAGCGCCGCGGCAAACCCGAGAACAAGCAGAACTATCTTGGTTACCGGGTGCAGCCGGTGAAAGAAGCTCTCCCGCTCGATATAGAAGACAAACGACATCTTTACTTGTCTTGGTCCCCCCTTCTACTCCTTTTTTGTTGCGGCCAGAAATTCCTCTGCCGTGAGAACGCGACCGCCCATGGCAAGGCCGAGCGCCGCGGCCTCCGGCATAGCCAGTCCCGCCTTGTTCAACAACTCTTGTTCGGTCAGCACCAGCCGGGCAGGGCCTTCCTTTAAAACCCGGCCTTCATGAAGAAGAACGCAACGGTCAGCGTACTCCGCTGCTACCCATAAGGCGTGGGTAATCATGATCACGGTGGTTCCTTTGTGGTTGAGCTCTTTCAGCAGGTCCATGACCGCGCGCTGGGCCGGGTAATCAAGGCCGGTGGTGGGCTCGTCCATGACTATCACCGGCGGGTCCGCGGCAATGATCGAAGCCAAGGCAACCCTTTGTCTTTCCCCCTTGGTCAACAGGAAAGGATCGGCGTCTTCCTTATGAGACAAGCCCACCAGCTCCAGCGACCGGCCGACCCTTTCCCTCACCTCGCTCTCCCCGAAGCCGAAGTTGCGCGGCGCAAACGCGACCTCGTCAAACACCCGGCCCGCGAATATCTGGTGGTCCGGGTCCTGGAAAACAAACCCGACCATGCGGCCAAGCTCGCTCACCCGCGCCTCCCGCGTGTCTTTGTCATCTACTTTTACTTCACCTCGGATTGGCTTTAGAAGACCATTAATATGCTTTACCAGCGTGGTCTTGCCCGAGCCGTTCCTGCCGAGCACCGACACGAACTCGCCTTCCTTGATATCAAGGCTTATGCCGGACAAAGCTTCTACTCCGTTTTGATAGGTGTGATGAACGTCCTCCATGCTTATGAGAGGCGGCCCTTGGTTCCCTGCGCCTTCAGCCTCTTGCAATGTTTCCAGAGTAAACCCCTTCTCGTGCAAGAGCCGCCCGGCTTCGTTTATGTCCCTCGGCCTTTCGGAAAGACCGAGGCCGTCCATGATGACGACCAGGTCGGGCGGTCTTACCCCCAGCCGCTCGAGCTCGGCCGGCTTCCACAACACCTCGCGGCAAGGCGCGTCCAGGACTTTGTCTCCGCCATCAAGGCCGATAAGACGGTCCGCGTGCTGGAGGAGGCCGGTTTCATGCTCGGCCATGATTACGGTGAAGCCCTGTTGACAGAGATCTTCGGTGAGCGACTCTATGTCCGCCCTTCCTTCCGCGTCCAGGTCGGTAACCGGCTCGTCCAAAAGCAGCACTGAAGGGTTCAACGAAAGCACGGAGGCTATGGCCAGCCTCTGCTTTTGCCCGCCGGACAGGGTGGATGAATCGCGGCGGCGCAGGTCTTCAAGCCCCACAGCGCGCAAGGAGTTAGTGATCCGTTGTCTGATTTCATCGCGGGGAAGTCCCAGGTTCTCCGGCCCGAACGCCACGTCCTGCTCGCAGGTGGTCGAGAAAAGCTGGCTCTCGAAGTCCTGTAAAACCATGCCCGCCTTTGCCGCGAGCTCGAACGGCTTTTTATCACTTACGTCCTCACCGAGAAGCCGGACGGTGCCTTGGAATTCTCCCTTGTAGCTCGCCGGAACCAGTCGGTTGCAGCACCGGAGAAGGGTTGACTTGCCCGCGCCGGTCCTGCCGATGATCGCTGTCCGCTCGCCCTCGGCACAGGACAGGTCTATCTTCCGCAGCGCCCGGTCTTCTGAGCGCAGGTACTTGAAACCCACTCCTTCTAGCTCTACTGTCCGCATCTTTTGCCTAATGTCCGAAGCTTCTTGCAAAAAGCGAAGATAAAAAGCGGGAGAGACCTCCAGGTCTCGATAAAACAAAACGGGAGATCGTCCCCGCTATCCAGAGACTTCGCCTCCATCTCAATCTTCTTCCTTTTCCAAGAAGCTCTCCGAAGATCGTGTCATGTTATCATACCCGCTCGGCCGGCAGAAGAAGTGTCGCATAAAACATCGTCTGGGTAATAAGGAGAACCATGAAGAAAGTTGCAAGTCTTGTTCTTACGTTTTCTTTGCTTGTCTTTGCGCTCGCGGGCGCGGATCGAGTAGGGTGAGGCTGGTTGATCGTGCCCGCCCAAGCCCTCTCACAGAACCGTACGTACGGGCCTCGTATACGGCTCCTGTTTATCCTTGTCTCATCGCCATGAATCCGGCCTCACGCTATTTAGCACGCTTACCCGCCTGCGCCGCCGAATGAGGTTCGCTTGCGCTGTGTGCCGCTCACTTCCTGTCGCTTCCTTCAGACCCATGTCACCATGACGCCCTTGCGATTCGGATTGTCTTCCCCCTGGTCGGGGCAACGCCCGCATCTTTCAGCAGGCCGGGTTTGCCCGCTTCGCTGGGCAAACTAAAAAAGGCCCTCCTTGGGGGGGGCCTTTTTTAATCGGTCGGTTTTGTGTTTAGAGCTTGCTTTTAAACGCCTGGGCCGGCTTGAAGCCCACGGTCTTGGAAGCCTTGACCTTGATCTTCTGGCCGGTCTGGGGATTGATCCCGGTGCGCGCTTTTCTTTTCTTCACCTGGAAGGTGCCGAAGCCGGGATAGCGGAAGCTGCTCTCCTTCTTGATGTTCTTCTTGATGATGTCAAAGGTCGTATCCAGCGCTGCCTCGGAGTCCTTTTTGCTGAGCCCGGTGGCCTTTGCTACCTGATCCACTAATTCTGCCTTGGTCATGTCGCTCTCCTTTCCTGTATAGGTTTTCTACTCTGATCCTCTTGTCCACCTCGCGCCTATATCCTAACCCAGCGCTTCCCTTGCCTTCCGCCTTCCGCTGAATCCCCCGAACATATCCGCTTCACCCGATTTTCAGACAATATTCTATCAAAATAAAACCAGGATGTAAAGAAAAAAATGCAAAATTTGCCCGAAAAATTTTTGCCGAGAACCGCCGGGGAACTCGGCATCACAGGAGAAATTGGTCAACCCCGGTTATTCCAAAACTGAAGGGCGGTGCTTTTACAAACCGGCCGGTTTAAACAGAAGCTAGTTTGTATCTGCCTGATATTCACGGATTTTGTCTGAAGAGCTCCGCCGGAAATTGGCTTTGTTTGACGCCGGCGTCGGGGAAAGACCGGACAGGGAAAGGAGCAAAAAACATCTGCTGGGGACCGGGCCTGCACCGGGCCGGGCGGGGCGACGCCGCCGGCCCTTGTCTCGTAAGGCTCAGAGGGCGACGGACACCTGGAGTAGCATTTGCTCGTTGGCCCGCTGGTCTCCGGGCTCGGATTTGAAGACGTAGTTTGCCATCAGCTTGGCCCAGTCCGCGAGCGCGTAATTAATGCCCAGTGTGGTCCACTCCACCTTGTTTCCGGCTCCGCCTCCCACGTCTCCGGTGTCCGGATCGAACTGCTCGTACCGTAAAAGCGCTTCCAGGTTTTGCCGGGAGTAGACCGCGGAGGCGTGGTATCCTCTGCTCTGGCGGAGGGTGCTGGTATCGCTGTTGACCCGGTTCCACATCATCTCTCCTGCCAGGCGCCATCTTTCCAGGTTTGCCTCCAGTCCCACCCAGATGTTGGAGTAGTCCACTGAAGAAGCTCCCATCTGCGCGGCCAAAGCAGGGGAAAGCTCGGTCTTGCCGCCCCAGTGGCCCAGGTACAGGTCCACGTTAGTGTAGGCGGTGTAGGATACCGACACCATGGTGTCTTTCATGTTGTTGTCGTCCAGGTACTCCCCCTCCCGGTCCAGGCCGTTGAAAAGCCCGGTGGAGACGGCAAAGCTCTGTCCCGGCCGGACCTCGATCATCACCCCCGTCTGTCTCCAGGGCGTACACAGGGGAAGGCCATTACCAACTATCAGCGGGTACTGGATAAAATCCAGGGAATGGACCGGGCGGGGCATGTCCAGGCTCCAGGGGGGCAGGAAGCTCCCCGCCTTCACCGAAAGCCACTCCAGCGCCCGGAAGCGGACCCAGGCCTCGTACACCCCGGTCTCCATCTCGTCCCCATCATTGTAAGCCAGGGTGATGCCGTACTCCACCCGCTCGCCGGGCTTCCCCGCAAGGTACAGCCGAATCCGGCGTGTCCGGAACTCCTCGACCCCCTCCACGTTCCGGCCGGGGTCGGCCTGGATTTTTTCCCATAAAAACTGGGCCGAGCCCCCCACTGCCGGCGGTTGGTTCCCGGATGCCCCGGCGGTGGCTGCAGCCAGGACCAGGGCGGCAAACAGACCCGTAACGAACCGTGCTCTCATCTCATCCTCCGACCTGGAGCCCCTTTTTCGGAGCCACTCCGGAAAAGACCTCCGGGTCGTACTCTTCGTATCCCCAGCGGGCGGGGATACCCCGCACGTCCAGGTGGAGCTGGACCTGGTGGTTCCGGGGAGGCGAATAAACACCGATGCCGCCCGGCTTGATCCGGCCTTCCTTGGCCAGCCGGCTCAGGAGGTCGCGGAGGAAAAAAGCGTCCCGTACGTCTATGGTGCCGTCCCCGTTCATGTCGTCCATGATGCCGTCTTGGGGGTCCTCGTCAATGATGAAGTCAACCGCTTCTCCCCACATGTGCCGGCTCAAAGGAGCGGCCGCAGAGACTTTGCCGCAACGGACTTGATTGGAACGGGGAGAGATGAACCCTCCCCCGATATAATGGACCCGGGAGGGAAGCTCCAGGCGCTCGAGCTCGGAGATCATCTCCTCCAACGCCACCACCAGGTCGTAGTCCAGGGCAAAGTACTGCGGCATTCCCGCCCGGACGTCATGTCCAACATCGCTGAGCTTGACGTGCTTCGAGATGAAGCAGTCCCGGACCTTCTCGTCCAGGTAGTAGAAGTGCTCCGGAGGCTTGTAAAGCTCGGGGCGGGCGGTCTCTTCCGGCTCCGGGTACTCGCCCAGCTCGAAGCCGTTCAGGCGGCCGTGCTCCAGCAAGGAGGAAGGGAAACCGGAAAGTACGTGGAGCTTCAGCTTCCTGCCCACCAGGGTGTCGGGCGCCATCCCCGGTATCCGCGTCTTGATCCACAGCTTCAAAGAGATAACGTGGTTGCCGGAGCCGGGCGCCTTAAAGGTAATGGAGTCCCCCTTGGCCCGGCAATTTGTAACCCCCGTGCAGGTGCGGACCCGAACCTCGGAGCCGCTCTCGCGATATACAAAACGAACCTCCTGCTCCGTCCGGGGAGGGACCAGAACCGCGGGTGCCTCCGGCCTGATGGCATGACCTTTCCATAAAAGCAAGAGGGGATCGGAGCCCCCTTCTTTGCCGGCACCGGAGCCGGGAAGGACAACGGAAAGGATCGCAACCGAAAGAAAAATTTTACAAAGCCGAAAGCAGGGAAGAAAAGTCCGTAAGCCGCGCACACGGCTTGGTTCTTTATTGCAAAAAGCCATAACTTTATTATTTTAACACAGCAAGGGATTCCCGCTAAATAATTTGTTATGAGCGGGTGTGCGACATGTAAGGAGGTTTTAGGGAACTACACTTGCTTTAGAGCCGGGAACGCGGCCGTTTCGGCCGCAGATAAAAGCGGGCAGGGACATCACATCGGCGGTTTACTTGCCCCCCTTCATGTCGCAAGCCCCTTAATGAGCCTCTCTAACCCCTTCAATACGGGCCCCAAGGTATCTCGTTCCTCCTGCTCTTCTGCAGGGAGCGACCGGGATTCTCCGAGCTGATGCCGTTCACAAAAGGACCGGCCGAAGCCGATCCTTGACAGCCTGATTAGCTTCAAGTAAGTTAAAAAGAAGGGGAAGAAGGGACCATTAATGAAAGAAGCCTGGCTTAAAGAGTTCGTAGCCACGAACTTGACGCCGGAAAAGAGGATCGTTTTTAGAGGAAACACTCTGGCGGCTGTTGGAGGCGCCTGTGTGTGCCTTTCATTTTCTGGTGTGTTACAAGGACGTGTTGCTGCTTATTTTCCTCCTTTCAAAGCCCTCCAGGGAACTGAAGAACTCCCCCCTGGCTTTAATAATGGGGACCTTGCTAAGGATACCCAAAAAAAGGTCAGCGGATTTTTAGTTACTTAGCTCCAGAGCGGCAGTCTTGATGAAGAAAAATTTTTTCCATACTATGGGAGGCCTGCTGCGAAGTGGGGGCATTGTAGTTATGGAAAGCCTTCCTGCCGCCCTGGCCGCCCTGTTGTATACATATATTACTATCATCGCCTCCGGCAGGGTGGATATCCTCAACTGGAGAAGGGGGGCGGCGGCTTTATGCGCTTTTTTACTCTTCCGGCTCGGTTATTATTTCCTGCGAAAGTCCGGCTTCAGATGGCCCTCCCTTTCTTATCCGGCGGTCATTGTCGTCCTTGCTTTAATTGCACCTTTGTTCGTGAACCCAGTCCCTCTATCCGAACCACTCGTGATACCCGTCTCCGGCAGTAAAGACTCTTCCCGGCTGAGTTCCGGCTCCCCGGAGCCCCGAAAATACCGGGTGAAGCTCGGTTTTGAAGTCAGAAACGCCATCATGTTTTACGCCAACCATTCCTTGAAAAAGCGGATGGATATCCCCCCAAATTCTCGGATGCGCTTCGGGGTCGGCATAAAAAAGAAGAAAAGGGCCGCCCCTTTTCGGCTGGCGGTCTTTTTAGAAGAAGAAGGCAGGCCTCCCGTCAAGCTCAAAAGCACGCTCTTGTCCCGCGAATCAAACCGCTGGAAAGACCTTACTGTTGATCTTTCCGGACATGAAGGGCCGGACCGGAACCTGATTATCCAGGTTACCACCACCGGCAAGAAGTCCCGGACCGGAAAGGTCTACCTGAGCGACGTAAAGTTTGATCCGGAAAGCCGCCTGCAAGAGCTGTCCGACCGGCCCAACATCGTGCTCATATGCGTGGACACCCTCCGGCCGGATCACCTGACTACTTACGGCTATGACATCCGAAAGACCGACAGCTTTTTCAAAGGCCTGTGGGAAAAACAGGGCGTCAAGTTCGAGAAAGTCTACAGTCCCAGTTCCTGGACCCTGCCGGCGGTGGCAAGCATCATGACATCTATGCACCTCTCCGAGCACGGCTCCGGGATTAAAAACGTGAAATACGGAAAGCTCGATAAAAAACTGGACACCCTTGCCGAGATACTCTCCCGAGAGGGATATGATACCGCAGCCTTTTCCGTGTCCTTTATTGTAAGCCCCCATTTCCGCTTCCACCAAGGGTTTGATACGTTTTCCGACCTTTCTTTCTTCACCTTTTACTGGGACGGGGACAGGAAGGCCGTCAACCACGCTCAAAAATGGATCAGTAAAAACAGGGAGCGGCCCTTTTTCGCGTTTTTTCACCTCATGAACCCCCACGTCCCCTACTCTGTCGGCCCCCATCTCAAGGACCCTTCCTCGGACAGAATGAGAGCCATAGTTATCGAGGATTACATCCGGAGTACATTATTTAACTATTATGATTCCTGGAAGCTTGAACCGCCTCCCCGAGACCGGAAGTATCAAAGAGAGAACCGTCTTTTGCGGAGCTATGACAATGAGATTAAACGCACTAACGACCCCCTGGAAGAATTTTATGCTGCCTTGGAGTATGAGGGACTCCTGGATAATACCTTGATCATAATCACATCCGACCACGGTGAGGAGTTCAAAGAGCATGGGGGCCTTGAACATGGGAAAACTCTATATCAAGAAGTAATACATGTTCCTCTTATCATCGCCGGGCCCATGATTAAAAACCCTGGCCGATCCATATCCTGCCCGGTCACCACCCTTGATCTCATGCCAACTATACTGGAAATTACAGGTACGAACGTTCCATCCAATGCAAGGGGAGAATCCCTTTGGCCACTGATCGAACATAACGAATGTATCCCCAGACACATACATTCCGAGCTTGACAAGGGCGTTCTGGGAGCAATCAAAGAAGCTGTTATTTACGACGGTTACAAGCTCGTAAAAAGCTGGAAGAGAGGAAAGGTCAAAACCGAGCTTTTCGACCTCGAGGCCGACCCCCGCGAAAAGAACAACCTGGCAAAGGACCGGCCGAACATGGTAAAGAAGATGTCCCCCCTACTAGAAGATATGTTGAAAAAAAGAGACCGCTACATTCAAAAAGCAAAAGAGTCCCGCATCTCCGATAAAAACAAAGACGTGCTTAAAGCCCTCGGGTACCTCGACTGAGTACGCGGCACTACTTTACCCGCACCCCGCCCGGACGCATGTACAAAGCGATGCAATCGCCGCAGGCGGCAGGAATGCCGCCCGAACGAATGGCCTCCCGCGTCTTTTGATAGGCAGGCTCTCGGAAGATTTCCTCAAGCGGCCTGTCCAGGACGTTGCCGAAGGTTACAGACTCCGTCTTCTCCAGCCGTCCGTCCCTCCGGTACAAGGCGCAGGGATAGGCCATGGCGCAACAGACCGATACCATCCCCGACGGGGTGACAAACGGGCGGTTGATATCGAATCCCCCGCAGCCGCCCTGCCGCTCTCGGTAAATCTCCTCCGGCCCCACCAGCACGAACCCCGGGGGCGCGCTGTCAAAGGCCCGCGAAAGCGCCCTCTTAAGTAAAGAGTCATCGAAACGGTTGCCGTAATAGGCGCTGTGGGTGATCTGTGTCATGCCTTCTTCCGAGAACACCCCCGTGAGCATCTGGAAAACCACGCCGTCCAGTCCGTGTCCGGCCGCCATCCCCACAAACTCCGGCAGCTCGTGCAGGTAGTCCTTGCGGAGCAAAAACGAGGCAAAAAGCAAAGGCCGCGATACGCCCCTCTCTTCCCGCAGGCAAACGAACTCCTCGAACACCTGCCGCAACCTCCGAAAATCTCCGCCCGGCCGGCAGCGCTGATAGGAATGTTTGTAAGCGGCGTCAGTGGAGATGCAAACCGTGTCCAGGCCGAGCTCGATCATTCTTTCCATGGATGCACGGTCGAGAAGCATGCCGTTGGTGGTCATGTTTATCTTGCCGGAAAAGCGCTCTTGCACCGCTTCGATGATGGAGAAAAGCTCGGGGTTCATAAGAGGCTCGCCCCATCCGGTCAGCTCCACGGCCTCGAGACCGGGAAGATAAGGGGCCACCGACCGGGCGACCGTAACCGGCATCAGAGCGGGCTCCGGACGCTCGCTGTAGGAACGAAGGAAGCAAAGCGGGCAACGAAGCTGACACAAGGCGCTCGTCTCCAGCACTACGCCCGTCATCTCGTCGGCAATTACGTTCTCAGACATGCGCGCCTCCGCCAAAGGCCCGGCGGAACAAGCTCCGAAAGCGGCCGGCCTTGCCGTCCCAGCCGCCCTTGAGCCATTCCGATAAGGGCATGGAATCGCCCAGCGAACAAGAAAGCATGCAGGACGGACAAAGATCACGGTGGACCTTTTTGCGTAGCTTCAGCATGTCCGCGCTTCTCCAGAGCTCGTCCATGTTCTCGTAAAGCACGTTCCTGGGAAACAGGTCGGACGAGGCCGGGCACGGAATCAGTGTCCCGTCCGCGTTGATGTTTACCGTCGAGTAAAGGGTCAGGCACCGATAGGGCCTGGTCCCCCCCGTAAGCACCGTTTTAAGGTTCCGGTACTGATAGCGCAAGGGGGGAGGGCTCTCCGGCATGATCCGCTCCAGAAATTCGACCGTCTTTTGCCGGTCGTCTTCGGAAAGCTTGAGTTCGGCTTCCCTGCTCTTGCTCCGGTACACCTGGTCGGTGATCATGGCCACATTAAACAAAAGCGGCAAAGAGCGCTCGCGCGAGAACTGATATATCTCTTCCAGGTTGCCGACGTTCAAAGGCTGAATAACGCAGTTAAGACCGATTTCCAAAACCGGGCCGGAAAGGGAGGCCCGGAGCGCGCTAAGCCGATCAATGGTCTCCACTACCGCCTCGAAAGCGCCTTTCTTCCGCCGAACTTGGTCATGGGTCTCGCCAATGCCGTCCAGGGATACGTGAATAAAAACAGAGCGGACCGCGCCAAGCGAGACCTTTGCCAGGGACTCCACCCGCTCCAGCACCCGGTCGGGAGAAAGAGCATTGGTCGCGATCCCCAGCGTGGACAAAGAGGGAAGCGACTTCACCAGCGCCCGGGCCAGCGCGCCCACGTCCTCGCGTAAAGTGGGCTCGCCGCCGGTAAGCCAGGCTGTCTCTATCCTGTCGAAAAAAGGTCTCGCCAGGACATGCCGAAGCTCGTCAGCCCCGAGCTCCGGTCCGGGCTTCTCTTCCTCCCAGATGCCGCAATGAAGGCACCTGCTGTCGCACCTGAGGGTCGCGTTAAAGCAGAGGTAACGGGGACGTGGAGTAAAAAGCCTTCCCCCGGCATAGTACAAAAGAAGCCTCTCCCGGTCATTCATGGCCGAGGCCCCGATATATTTGTTCGTTCTCGAAAAGATAGCCGCACTCGTTGCAGAGACAGCCCGGCAGTAGGCCTTTCTCTTCGATCTTCAACATCCTCTCCCGGTACTCCTGGTAGCGCTCTGAGCGCCAGATGTCCGTAAAGGACGACTCTTTGAGGTTGCCCATAACCGGCTCGCAATGACAGCAGGGCCGCACGTCTCCGTTTGGGAACACCGCGGCGAAAGCATAGCCGGCGTAACAGGGCTGCCGCTCATACAGGCCGCCCGCATCCAGCACACCCTGGTCGTCGCGGCTGCCGGCGTATCCCAGGTAAAAGCCTTCCCGTCTAGCCAGCTCCGAGTAATGGTCGAGCTCATCCAAAAACCGCCGGAACCCCTCTGCGCTCACGCGATGGTCCCGGTTGGACTCATGGCCCTCGATCATGAACCGCATGAGAGGTATGAATGTTATCGCGTTTGCGCCCGTCCTCTTGCCTGCCTCGAACAGGGGTTCTACGTCTCCCGCCGAGTAAGAGGAAAGCACCACCGACAGGGTGACATGCGGACAAGCTGATTCCGCTTTCTTCTTTTCCCGGCTTAACGCGGCCACCGCCTCCATAATGTCATCGAAAGTATCGGCCGAAGCCCGCGGGTTCTGCTGCCTGTATGTCTCCGGCGTGCCGGCGTTCAAGCTCACCGTAAGGCCTGAAAGTCCCGAACGGGCGAGGAAGCCGGCGAACCTATGAAGCCGGAGCCCGTTGGTCACCACGGACAGCTCCGCGTTTTCAAAAGACCTCGTAAACTGGAAAACCGCGGGTACGAGAAGGTTGTAAAGAAGAGGCTCTCCCCCGGTAATCGTCAAACGCCGCAGTCCGCCCAGGTGATACAAATCATCGGCAAGCCGGTCAAGGAGCCCGCCCGGAAGGTCCACTCCCCCGCAGGTGAAACGGGGAGTGTAGTGCATCAACGCCTCGGGAATGCAGTTAAGCGGACAGAACACACAGCCGGCGTTGCACCGCGAGGTCGGAAGTATCTGCACGTCCAGCGGTCCGGTAACCGGCCGGCCCTCTCGAATGGACCGCCGGAGATTGTTTATGGACTCCTCGTCAAACATTATCTTGCCACCAGTACGGGAAAGCCGAAGCCCGCGGTGTTGTGCTCCGGTCTTGTTGGGTCCACTGTCCGGGTCTCGAACTCGATCCAGGTCTTCTTGCCGCCGTAGCCGGGAAGGTCTACTTGCGCCTCGTGCCAGCCGCGCTCTTCAGGCTTCCGCTTCGGGTCCAGGGTATGACTGAAAACTTCTGAGAGCTTCTTTCTGCGGCGGCCCGCCCGCACGGTGAAGACCACGCCGTCTCCGCCGCCCCGCTCCAGCACCTGCGGGTGGAGGGCCAGGCTGAACCGGAGCACGGCGTTACGCGGGACCCGCAACCGAAATGAAACCCGCGAAGGAGGATGCACCATGAGCACCCGACGCGTATCATCGTCTATCGTGAAGTAGTCCTCTTTTACAAATCCCGGCTCCGGCGAGTTGACCTCTGCCGAGGCAAGCTCGTCCACAAAGTCGAAAGACGGAGGACCGTGAAGCTCGGACAGAAGCCGATTCCGGCTGTGGCAGTAGTCCCGCAAGCGGATAAGCTTCTGGTGCCACTCTCGGATGCTCTCCGCCGGAAACTCGGGGAGGTCCAGCACCGACTCCGGAACAAAGTAACCCGGACGGCTCTCGCCGGTGAGCACGCCCCGCTCTTTGCATACCTCGTAAAGACGGGTGCCGGGATACGGATTGAAAACGCTGACCTGCATGTGCTCCGGGCGAAGACGGCGGTTGAGCTCATAGGTCGCGGCCGCGTCAGCCTCGGTCTCGCCCGGCAGGCCCACCATGTTGAAAGACCAGGTGCGCAATCCAAGCTCCCGCGCGTGTTTGAAAAGCTCTTCAATGCGCGCGTCCTCCATGGGACGTCCCATGACCTCACGCCGGACCCGGTCACTTCCCGACTCAACGCCCACCAATATCCACTCGCAGCCCGCGGACCGAAGCAGGGAAAGCATATCACGGTCCGCCGTCTCGACCCGCACGTTAACGTCAAAAGGGACCGAGAACTTGCGGGGATAGCGCTCGCAGAACTCTTCCACCCACGCCCTGTCCAGGGTGAAGATGTCGTCGTGGAAGTGCCATTTCCTGACCTCATAGGACGCCGCGAGTGTGTCCATCTCCTCCAGCACGTTGTCCACCGAGCGCCGCCGCACAAAGCTGCCTTTGCCCCGGTAAAGCCCGCGCAGTCCCTCGTTCGCACAGTACGCGCAGTTGAAAGGACACCCCCGGCCGGAAAGAAGAGACGCGCTCTTCTGCTTCTCCAGTATGGACTTGAAGTCAAAAGCCTCCCGGTCCGGAAAAGGCAGGCTGTCCAGGTCTTCCCAGAGCCGCCGCGGTTCATTCTTTATGATCTCTTCACCACGCCTTACCCACAGGTTCGGGATATCGGAGCAGTCCTCCCCTCTCTCCAGCGCGCGGGCCAGGTCAACGATTGCTCCTTCACCTTCGCCCACACAGAGCATGTCGAAAGAGGGCTCCGAGATCACGTTCTCCGGGTCAAGGCTAGCGTGCACGCCGCCTATGATCACGGGAACGTCCATGGCCTTCTTCAACAGGCGGGCGTACTTCACTGCCTGCGGGTACTGGTTGCTCGTTGTTGAAAAGCCGACCAGGCCCGGCGAGTACTCCCGGACCTTAAGAGCCAGCTCTTTCTCAGCGGGCTCTTCGTGAAGGTACAAAACGCGGGCATCGCTTCCCGCCCGCTTCAGCGCCGACACCAGGTAACCGAGCCCGTGCTGGTACTCCAAAGGAAGCATGGTCCCCACGTCCGGATATATGAACAAAACGCGCAACCGCCCGCCTTCGAGCAAGTCCTAGAAGTGGTACTTCTTGAAGCCCTCCACCGAACGGTCGTAAGTGGCCTCGCCTTCCTTGGTGAAAAGGCACGCCGGCAGCTCCCGCATCTTACGGTGATAGGCTATGCACTCGCAGCAGATGCCCTTGCGCGGACAGGGTTCATAAGTGCAGTTACAGTTCTTCAGGTTCTCTTCCTGGTTAGGACATTCCTTTTTGGCCATTACTCTAAACCTCCTTTGCGTGATTATTACTCTCTACGGATGCCGGAGCGGTACTCCCTTCACCCGTTTGTTGGCAAAATCCAGAAACCAGTTGACCGCCCTGTCCAGAGCGCTCAGTCTCTCTGTGGTAATCAAAGGCTCGGACCAGCCCGCCCATGCGTAATCAGTGTTCGACGACCTCGTAATAAAAGCGAGCCGTACCTTTTTATTGCTCCACTTTTTTAAAGAAACCGCGCCTTCCTCCCAGCAAGGACACCGGTTTCGCTCTCCCATGTCAATCTCTTTCCACCACACCGGCTCTCCGTCCACCGCCACCATGAAGAGCACGGGCTCGTCCCGCAAAGGCCGCGCCGCCGGGTTTATTCCCGCGCCGAACTCGAGCCGGCCGCCTTCCGGGACCCTGACGTTTATCACCGAGGCAGCATCAGGGTTCATGAACACGACCCGCCGCGTGTCCGGGCCCAGGCTGAACCGCGTCAAGAGCACCTGGCCTTTATAACGCCTCTTAAGACGGTTCTTCTTCACCAAAAGCGGGCCGAGCGAAACCGCCGCATGCCTTCGGCGCGGCTTCCCGGATGCAAGGAAGTTCCCGCCCGTCTCGCATAAAAGCCGGAAAAAGTTCCAGGCCGAAGTAACAAACGCACCCGCCGCGGACGGGCTTCTTTTAAAGACAGGCCTCGTCTTTTCGAAGTAAAGATATAAAAAGCCGCGCGCCCACGACACCACTGAGTCAAAGTATAACACGCCGAAGCGATCCAGAACTACGCCCTGGTCCAGAAAGCCCCGCCGGAAAGCATGGGAAAGCGTGTCCCGGTGCGAGTGCCGGACCGCGGACGCAGGCTCGTACACGATCTTGTAGCCGGCAAGCAGTACGTCCAGGGACCATATAAGGTCTTCCGCCCAATCCACCGACGGAATGGGATGCTCTTCAAGTACAGACCTCCGGCGGCAGCAGGACACGTCGTCAAACTCGCAGAACTCGAGGCGCTCCTCCGGAGAGAGCGACCAGAAGTCAAGCTCGGGAGATATCTTCCTCTCCTTGCGCTCTACGCCAGAGGATACCCGGTGTTCGGTCTTAAGCGATTCCAGTACATCGGCGCCTTCGCGTGGAAGCTGTCGCGAGAAAGCGCCCGCCACCCGCTCGTCCGAAACAAGCGGCTCGACCAGCGCGGACAACCAGTGCTCGTCCGCTGGAGTTGCGTCCGCCACAATGTAAACCAGGTACTCCCCGCGTGCCTCTTCCGACGCACTCTGCCGCGTCCGGCCGTGCTGAAAAGAACCCGCCGGAATCTCCATCACCCGCGCGCCGTAAGACCGGGCCACCTCCACCGTCCGGTCCTTCGAGCCCGAGTCCAACACCAGTACCTCGAAATTGAAATCAACTTGCTGCGCTAAAACGCCGGCAAGACATCTGTCCAGGTTCTCCTCCTCGTCGCGGGCGACAATGATAACCGACACCAGCGGCCCTTCGCCTGACTTGTTCATGTCCTTATCGTTTTCGTTTCGGGAATGCATGGACCGGCTCCTGTCAGCCCCCTAACAGCTCTTCGTTAAAGTGGTTGGCCCGGTTCTCTTTAATACACAAAGGACAGAACTCCGGGAAAGCGCCCCTTGCCACTGCGCGCCTGAGCGACCGGTACTTCTCCCCGTTCCATATCCTGTGCCAGTCCTCGACTGACAGGTCGCCCATCTGTTCCATGGTACCGCAGCAGGTAAAAACGCGGCCGTCCACCCGCACTCCGAAGGTGAGCCAGGGCTGGACGCACTTTCTGGGAGGCTCGGGGTTGTCCCTTGCATACAGGTAATGGGAAGAGAAAATAAGCCCCTGTTCCCTGGCTTTCCGGGAGGCCGCTTCCAGGCTTTCCATGAGCGCGGCATCGGGCGCCACTGCGTGCTGGTTGTAATAATCGCGGTAAGCCCGGTCGAACGAGAACACCGGTGTCAACGGCTCGACCACCAACTGGTTAATACCCAGCGAAGCGGCCAGGGGCACCATCTCTTCCACCTCGTGGCGGTTCAAGTCGAGGAGCGTAAACTGCATGTTGAGAAAAGGCCGCTTTGCTCCCGCTTGTTTCTTGATCTCGGCGAGCCGCTTTATGTTTTCCACTGTGGTACCGAGTTCCGCTCCCACACGAATTTTCGAGTAAGTCTCGTCGGTGGCGCCGTCCACAGAAAAGGATATGGTGTCCACGCCGTGCTCGACCATGAGGCGGGCGCGCTCTTCTGAAAGAAGCGTTGCGTTGCAGTTGAAGTAGACGGGGGCGCCGTGGTCTTTTACTGTAGCGATGATGCGGAAAAGCTCCGGATGTAAAAGCGGTTCTCCTCCGCCGGACATGAAACAGCGGCTTATGTAGGGCAGGACCGGCTCTATTTTGGGCAAGAGGTCCAGATCGAAGACGTTTTTACGATACGGCTCGCGGGGAATGCCCATGGTGGTCGGACACATGGGGCAGCGCAGGTTACAGATGGCGGTGGCTTCCAGGTACAGGACGGCGGGGTATGCCTTGGTCTTTTCCTTGCCCTTCTCGAGGTCTTTTTTCAGTCGGGCGAGGTTTTTGCCGCGCTTGTTTTTACTTCCTTTCTTCACTACTTTGATGGACTTTCCGGAGCCGGCTCTGGTTCCCGATTATCAGGGCCGGGCTTTACCGCCCGGATTCTCTCGACCAGCTTTTTCATCTTCCGGTTCTGTACGTGCTCTTCATACACGGGCTCCATGGCCTCGATGAACTTTGACTTGTCCGGTATCTTGTTGATCTGGTTTCCGTGCTTTCTTATCTTCTTTTCCGCTTCTTTCGCGAGCTCGCGCCAGAGCTTTCGCTGATGGGGCACGGATGCCAGGGCGGCCTCTTTTATAAGAGTTCGATCTTCCCTGGACAGCCCCTCCCAGGTGCGTCTGCTTATGGCCACCATCTCCGGCGCCATGCTGTGCTGATCCAGGCTGTAATAATCGGCCGCCAGATAATGGCCGGTGTAGTCATAGGAAGGCCAGTTGTTCTCCGCCCCTTGAATGACACCGGTCTGGAGGGCAGAGTAGACCTCGCCGAAGGCCATGGGAGTGGGAGAGCCGCCCAGCGCCTTTACCATGTCTATCATGATCTCGGACTTCTGCACCCGGATTTTCAGGCCTTCCAGGTCGGCGGGCTCCTTGATGGGCCGCTCGGTGTTGTAAAAGCTCCGGGCGCCCGAGTCGTAGTAACACAGTCCGATAAGGTTCTTGTCCTTCAGTTCCAGGAGGAGTTTTTCCCCTAGGGGGCCGTCCAGTACTGCGTGCATGTGTTCGGTGTTCCGAAAGATATAAGGAAGGGCCAGGACCCCCAGGTCCGGGCATATCTGGACCAGGGGGTTTACGTTCACCCGGTTGATATCAATGATCCCGAGCTGGGTCTGCTCGATGGTGGATTTCTCGTCTCCCAAGGTCTTGTTGGGAAAGATGTCCAGGGATATGCGGCCGTCGGTCTTCTTCGTAAGATACTTGTCCATGAAGACCAGGCCCTGGGTGGTGGGGTAGCTCAGCGGATGGTCGTCGGCCGCCATGAGCACGATGTCCTTGTTTACCTCTTCGCACGAGATACTGAACAATGCGGCCAGGGCCAGTATGGTTCCCCAAACGAACATCTTAATTCGCAATCTTTTTAACGCTGTCATCATGACTAGATTCTATCCGCCCCTCTCCGGCGGGGCAAGTATCGGCATAGCCTCGAAGCCATCAGCCGCCCTGTCTTTGCTCCGGCATTCTTGCATCAACTTCTTTCTGCCACCGGCGCAGGCGGGAGCGGAGCTCCTGCGCCTTGGCCGGTATCTTTTCGGAAAGGTCGTGCTCCTCGCTTATGTCATCGTCCAGGTTGTACAGCTCGACCCGCGGATCGTGGTAGAACTCGATCAGCTTGTAAGGCCCGGACCTTATGGCGGCGGACGGCTTTCCTCCCTGGTTGCTGTAATGAGGATAATGCCAGTAAACAGAGTCGCGGCCGAGGCCCTCTTCTCCCCGTAGCAAGGGACAAAGACTGGCGCCGTCCACGTGTTGATCGGGCCGCAGAGGAAGTCCGGCCATCTCCAGCATGGAAGGATAAAAGTCAGTGCTCATCACCGGCTCGGAACAAACACTGCCCGGCCGCGTAACCCCCGGCCATTTGACTATCATAGGCTCCCGGATGCCTCCTTCATAAAGCCAGCCCTTGCCCGCCCGAAGCGGCACGTTCGAAGTGGGCCATCCTTCCGCAGTGGACAGGCCGCCGTTGTCAGACATGAAGATAACGATGGTGTTCTCTTTTATGCCGAGCTCGGCGAGCTTGTCCATGACCCGGCCCAGGCTCTTGTCCAGGGCAGTGATCATGCCGGCGTACACCGGGTGGTCCTGGACAACGCGCTCAGGATATTTGCCTTCCAGGCCGAAACGGCCCAGGCGAGGGTTTAAGAAGCACTTCTTCCAATACTTCTTCATGTCCTCCCACTCTGCCTGGAGCGGCACGTGCACGGCGTAATGGGAAAGGAAAAGCAGGAAAGGCCGCGCCGCGGACTCCATGAGGCTCAGTGCCTCGTCCGTCAAACGGTCGGTAAGATACTCGCCGGGCGGACCGCCTTGAAGCCGGGGGTTGAAGTAAGGCGAGAAGTATCCTCCCACGGGCAGGCCGGTGTGGTTCCCGCCTATGTTGACGTCAAAGCCCTGCTTGCCGGGAAAGTACGGCTCGCGGCCCAGGTGCCATTTCCCCAGAAAAAAGGTCGAGTAGCCCGCCGCCTTCATGGCCTCGGCGAGGGTGAACTCGTCGAGCGGCAGGTGATTAACGTAGTCGGGCGTGTCCAGCTCGCCTTGCCGGTGGCCGCCAAAATACTGGGTGGTGTTCATGCGGGCCGGGTACTTGCCGGACATGATGCTGGCGCGGGTGGGAGAGCACACCGGAGAAGCGGCATAGGCGTCGGTAAAGCGCATACCTTCTTCCGCCAGCCGATCAATGGCGGGTGTCTCGTAAAATCCGCTGCCGTAGCATCCCGCGTCCATCCAGCCCAGGTCGTCAGCCAAAAAGAACACGAAGTTGGGACGCCGCGGCTTGGCCTTCAATCCCCCGGAAGCTCCCAGTGCCGCGGCAGCCAGCGCTTGTCCGATAAATCTTCTTCTGTCCATGAAGGTCCTCCCCGGCCCGCGCTTAAGGACAGAAAAACGCTGCAGAGCGCCTACTGCACGTATCCCAGCGCCTTTAACACGTTTATCTCGGCCTTGCTGCGGCTGTCTTGTGAAACGTCGGTTTTGGGGGTCCGGTCTTTCCACTCCGACAGCTCGCGCGTAAGCTCCTTTACCGTGTCCTCCCGCTCGTCTGCCAGGTTGTGCTCTTCCTTCCAGTCCGAGCTCAAATTATAAAGCTCTGCCTCGCCTTCCTCGGGCAGGATGAGCTTGTAATCGTTCTTTATTACTGCGTGCTGCCAAGACGAGTAATAGCTGTTATCCGGAGGGCCGCCAGGAGGGCGGTTGGTGGTCGCGAAGTTGTCCGTGGACTCCTCTTTTTCCATGACTCCCCTGAGGCTCATGCCCTGGGCGGGAAAGTCCCGGTAGTCGAGGCAGTAATCAAGCATGGTGGGGGCCACGTCCACTGATTCCACCAGGTCTTTTACGACCTTGCCTTCAGGGATGTGCCCCGGCCAGGAAATAATGAAAGGAACATTAGCGGAAGCGTTGTAAAGAACGCCGCCGTGCCCGAAAGCGAAGCGGGCGGGCCTGTCCCGGTAGTCGCCCAGGGCCTCGCCGTGGTCTGCGATCACCAGTATAAACGGCTCCCGGCGGGGAAGCGGCTTCTTGTTTCGTAAAAGCCGTACACTTTTGCCGAGGTAATGGTCCATGTAGAATATCTCGCCGGCATACATGTCGCGCGCGTACTTGATCTCCGAGGGTGGAACGGACTCTCCTTTGTCGAGGATCTTTTTTCCCACGAATCCGCCCTTGTCTTTTTCATAAAACCGGTCCGAGATGCCGGGATGGGGTTTATAGGACATGTGCGGGTCAAAGAAGTGGAGCCATATAAAAAGGTCTTTGCCGGCGTTCTTAACGAGCATGTTCCGGAAGCGGCGGTAGGCGTCAAACGCGGACGTGCTCTGGGCGGCAAGAGTGGGCGCGCTTATTTTGGAAAAGCCGGGGATGTTCATGAGGAACGGGTGCAGATGGGACCGGGAAGTAATGGCCACGGTTTCATATCCTTTCCTTTGAAAGACCTCGGCCATACTCGCGACTTCGCCCGCGACTTTTTGAAAGTTAGATTGCAGGCCGTGGGTCCGCGGATATGTGCCGGTCAGGACGGAAGCGTGGGAAGGGTCTGTAACCCCTCTCGGGCAGAATGCCCGGGTGAAGCGCACGCCCGACTCGGCCAGCCGGTCCAGGTTGGGAGAGGTCTGGCGGCCATACCCGTAACAGGAAAGGAAGTCGGAACGAGTCGTGTCTATGGTGATAAAAAGCACCCGGTCAGGCGCACGCCCTTTGTGCTCTGGAGCGGCAAAGACCAGAGAGTACAACCCCCCGCCCAGGACAACTAAAAGCAGAGCCGGTACCGACGCTTTCCTGAGCCGGCCGGCCGGACCGGGCAATCTCCACTTTGCGAACATGACCCATGCGAGCACGAGCCCGGAAACCAGCCCTGCCAAGGCGTGAGGAGCAAAGGGGTCGGTGCCCAGCGCCTCCCAGTTCGTCAAAGGACCGCTGAGAAGCGCCGCCCAGATAATCACGTACAAAGCAAGCCGAAGCGAAGTCCCCCTCCACTCGCTTATTCCCGGCAAGAGCCGGCCGGTCCCGGCGTGGAGGACAACAAAGAAGAGGTAATGTAAAGCGGCCAAAAGAGCGGCGCCCGCGATAGTAGCGGCGATGCGGAAGATGCTCTGCGGGAAAAGATAATAAAAGTGGTAAGAGGCCAGGCAGGCCATGACAGCGCCGATGACCGCGCCGGCCAGGGCCCAGGCCATGCCCGGCCGGGAAAGTGGCACCCCGGCGGCACGCACAACGCGGCCGCAAACCGTCCTGAGCCAACATAAAGGAGGCGGAGGCTTGGAAGCCGCGGCCAGCATCCAGGTCCATAATAATGTCCCGATCCAGAGCGGCTTCCACCACGGCCGGAGCTTGACAGTAACTCCAAACAGTTCGAACTCGTCCAGGCCGGTAAAGAAAAGCTGGACCAGGAGAACGAGATAGATTGTCGCCGCTCCGCCGGTGAGAACAACGGTCAGCACTTCCAGCCAACGGGGTACCATGGGCCTTTTATGTTTGGTGACTCCCGTCTTTTCTCGTCTACTATTCTCACTCATTTTATTTAAGGGTATCGTATTCTAAGCTTGTTTTAAACTGAGACTTCTCCCAAGCGGGCTGGACGCACTTCATCTCATTTTCTCGTACAAGTCAAAGAACTCGTACATGGAGGGCGGGCTGTCCGTGCCCCATTCCCGGTTCGGTGCCTCTCCCATAGTATAACGGAGGACCCCGCCGGCCGCGATCTCGTGGTGGCTGAGCCAGGGCCGGTCAAGCTCCTTGCCGTTCAAGCTTGCGGATTGAATGTACACGTTTTCGGGAGAGGCGTTTGCGGCTTCGATCTCGAGTACTCCGTTTTTGAGCTTTAGCTTTGCATGTTCAAAGGACGGGCTTGCTATCATGTAGATGCCGGGCGCAAAGGGATACAAGCCAAGCGAGGAGAACACGTACCAGGAGGAGAGCTGACCCATGTCCTCGTTTCCGGCCAGCCCTTCGGGGCCGAGCCGGTACATCTTTTTGTTGATCCTGGCGGCCATCTGTTGCGTCTTCCACGGCTTTCCCGAGTAGTTGTACAGAAAAGATATGTGATGGGAAGGCTCGTTCCCGTGCGAGTACTGGCCGATGACGCCTCCTACGTGCGGATCGAAGAACTCGTACTTGCCTGCGTCGCTGTCCGCGGCAAACAATGTGTCGAGCTTCCGGTTGAAGTCCCCCGGCCCGCCCATGAGGCGGATGAGACCTTTTACGTCATGAAAGACCGACCAGGTCCATTGCCAGGCGTTCCCCTCGGTGTAATAGGAGTAGTAGGTGCCCGGATTAAACTCGTCCTCGTGCATCCAGCCGCCGGAAAGCTTCCTCCCGCGCACGAACCCGGTCTTCTTGTCAAACACGTTCTTGTAGTTCAAAGACCTTTTACTAAAGCGCTGGAAGTCACCGGTTTTGCCCAGCTCGCGGGCCAGGGCGGCCACGCAGAAGTCGTCGTAAGCATAAGCCAGGGTCCGGCTCGCTCCCTGGTTATATACATAGGCCACGATAAAAAGAAGACTGTCAACGCTTATGTCAAAGTCCGCCGGGAGGTAGCCGTACTTCTTGTACCAGGAGAGGCCGTATCTGCCTGTGCCGCCGCCGGTGCAGGGTATGACGTTGTCGCCCGGCTCCATCGCGTTTTTCCGCATTCCTTTATAAGCGGTTTCAACGTCGAAACCGTCCACGCCTTTTAAGTAGGCGTCCAGGATGACGCACGATGAATGGTCGCCGATCATGCCCTCGGTGTGATAGTTGCCGAACTGCTGAGGGGTGGG
>JAWOBU010000031.1:0-2506 GCA_046484135.1 bacterium | reverse complement strand
TGACCTTTCTTCTCGACGCGGTGGCCCATTGGTGGGTACTCGGGAGGTTCAACCCGCCCATGAGCTTCCGGCAGACGGTAGCGAGCCGGGGAGAGTCGTACCTTCTGCTTTCGCTGGGCTTTCTGTACGGGCAGGGAGGCATGGCCTACTCCGTGAGCAAGCGGACGGGAAAGCCGCTCGGGGAGGTTGCGGGCTCGCTTCTTTTTCTCATGTTCAACAACTTCCTGGTGCTCTTGCTCTTCCCTACCGTGGCGCTGGCGGTGCTCATAAACCGCGTGCTCTCGCCCGGGTTTATCGAGTCGCAACAGTTCTCCACTCTCCTTTGGTGGCTCGGGGTCTCCTGGCCGGTGTCTATCTTGCTTATCGTGTTCTTTGCGCGCGACTGGGACAACCCGCTCCGGCGAAGGCTGAAGAAAGGCATCCATACCGCGTTCGACAAGGCCACGGTAAAGGACTACGCCACCGCGCTGTCTCTGCGCGGGGTACAGGTGGTCAACTGGTGCGTGTTCTCGTGGCTTGGTCTCATGGCGTTTGACGTGGGTATTTCCTTCTCGATGCTCCTTTTGCTGGGGCCGATTATCGCCCTGGCCGCGGTCATACCTACGCCGGGAAGGCTGGGGACCAGCCAGGGGGCGTGGGTCCTCATGTTCGGATACCTGGCCCATGTTGAGCCGGCCGCACTGTTCGCTTTCTCGCTCATGTGGACCATTTTGGTGAACCTGCTCCGCTGGCTCACCGGCATGGTCTCCCTCCTGATCAACCGGGCGGGGGAAAAACCATAGTGCCTTCACTTTAGTGGTGTACAAAAGATAAAGCTAATTCGAGGAATTTCACGCAGAGACGCTAAGACGCAGAGAATCGAGAATTTCTTTTGAACTTGAAGAGCTGAAGATAAAACTGCCTTAGTAATCCGGGGGAGTCGGGGTTTTTAGAGATCGAGGTCCCTGGGCAAGCGGCTCGTCAGATAATTTCCATGAAAAATGGCAACGGCCTTCTTTTGTTTGGATCAACGTATTTAAGTGTGGGTAACTGGAGAATGTCTATTACCGACATCGAACCTTTCCTTATGATTATAAAGGCTGTTTTGCGTTTTTCGCATTCTCGGCTGCCAGCGGGGAGTCTGCCCCTGGGCCTTTTCTCTGATATTGCACCCCTGCCGGTCCGGAGGATAGGGCAACTTAAGGCGTTCGACCCGAGCGCCGAGGCCGGTGCCGTTTGCAGCGGGGAAGGACCGGGCCAGTTCCGGCCTTTTCCATTTCCCCGCTGGAAGTCCTGAAAGCGATAAACGCATCTTCTGTTATCCACCCACACTAAAATATATAGAACCTTTTGTTTTACCTCTGCGGTTTTGCGCCTTTGCGTGAAATAAAGATTATTTTGGACAAAAGTGCTTTCACTCCGGTTTTTCTTTTCCATTCCGAGAGTTATACACAGGCGCCGGCAATCCCGAAATAAAACAAGAGCTTCTGATATGGAATATCAGGGGGTACCCGTCCTTTCCACCGCTCCTGGATGCCCTTACGGGCGACGGACATTTTTGTTTTACATTTCAAGAGGTTAGTACACATTTTCCTTTAGCGGGCCGGCCGTAGCCCGGTTTGGTACGCAAAATGCAAAACTAAAGAGCAGGCACGATGATCGTGCCCGAAGGGCGGGGAAGGGAGTTCCAGCAAAGAGGCATAGAAGGCCCCCTGCCGGCTATTAAGCGGAGACTGCGCCCATGGACGAACGAGTAAGAAAGTGTATATTCTGCGGCAAGGAAGAGCTCATGACGACCCACATATGCACCGAATGCCAGGAGAAAATCCAGAAAGAGGTCATGCTCCGGCGCGAGAACATGCGCAAGGAGGCATTGGCCGCCATCAAGAAGTACGGCAGTAAACCGGACGGGGACTAATATATTTTAATTCACTTCAACCAAGGAGGATTTACCAATGCAAATCACTGACGTATCTGTAGTACCGGTGGACGAGAACAAGCTCCGGGCCTATGTCAACATCACCATTGACGACTGCTTCATGGTGCGCGGGCTCAAGATCATCCGGGGAAGCAACGGCCTGTTCGTGGCCATGCCCAACAAGAAAGGCAAGAACGGCCTCTTCCGCGACGTGGCTCATCCCATCAACTCCGAGACCAGGAAGATGATAGAGGACATGGTGCTCGAAGAGTACGAAAAATCCGAGCCCAGCAGTTCCATAGCTTTGCGGGTCCGCTCCACGGCGTTATTGGTCAGGTTGTTGCCATCTTCCGAGGCGGAGGCGGCGTCAGAGGCTGACTCAGAGGCCAGCTGGGCGTTCTGAGCCACTTCGTTGATGGTGGCCGTCATTTCTTCTGTTGAGGAAGCGGCTTGATCCATTTCCGCGTTCTGGTCTTCAGTGATGGTCTGGGTGTGTTGACTCAGTGCCGACAGTTTCTCACCTTCCTCGGCCAGTTTGGAGGTGATGGATCGGAATTGATGGATCAGATTCTCAAAGCTATCGAGCAGCTTGTTGAACGAATTGCTGGT
>JAWOBU010000024.1:0-5319 GCA_046484135.1 bacterium | reverse complement strand
CCGTAAAAGAACGGCAGGGCGTTTATAAGCGCTCCGAAAACCAGGGACCCTACAAACAGCGCCCCCACCATGATCGCCGTGGTCTTTTTGCCGAAGACGGGCAGGAGCATGGCCACTGACGTCACGCAAATGGCGTTTCCGGAGATGGTAAAGGCGATGGCGTGTCCCATGGGCAGGCCCATGTCCATGAGCGGCGCCAGGATTATGGTCTCCTCCCCGGCGCAGATAAAGATAGGAATGCCGATCAACACGGAAAGAAGTAGTCCCACAGACCCGTTGGACAAGTATTTTCCCACCAGGCCCGGCGGCAGATACACGGAGAACATGGCGCCAATGGCGACCCCGATGAAGATGTAGTAAGCGAGGTTCACCAGGTGGTCCCAGCCCAGCATAAGGGCTGAACCGGAATGTCCCGGTTTGAAAGAGGATGAGCGGGAACACCCGGCGCAAGTGAAAGCAGGTCCTCCTTCCCTTTCCGGAATTCCTACCCATTTTTCCACTACGATGCCGGTGATGATGCCGAGAGCAAAGGCCGCCACGATCCGCAATACAAGATACTCGAGTCCCAGGATACCCCAGGAGAGCGGAATCACCATGGGGTTCAAGACCGGGGCCACCATGAGAAAGGTGATGACAGCACGGACCCGCACCCGGTGAAGATGGAGCATGCCTTGGGCAAGCGGGACCACGGCACAGGAGCACATGGGAATCAGGCTCGCAAACACCCCGTTGCCGACCATGCTCTTGGGAAAAGGTATCCGACCGGCCCGGAAGTACTTCTCGAGAACGCCCGCCAGAAAACAACCGATAACGAAAAATGGAAAGACCCGGATGGAAAGACGGGTAACAACGTGAAAGATGTTTTTGTGAGCACCCGGAGAAGTTCCTCGGTCCGTACAGGTAAGGCAATAAATATATACAGCGGCTGCAAAGACGGTCAAAACCGTCATCAAGACTTTCTTGAAGTCGTCGCTGAGGAGCGAGCCCGCCCACTGCCGGGAGCGGGAAATGATTGAATCAAGCCCTCCCCACCGCTTCCGCAACAAGGGAACGGCAATAAGCACGACAAGAAGTACGGAGTAAACCACCCCCAGCCAGGTGTGGAAGGTCCAGTTTGACAAAGAAGCGTACCCGTTACTCATAATATGGATGTCTTTCAGAAGCTAAATGTTATTCATGTAAGGCAAGAGAGGGGGCCGCGAAATCTTCCGCGGCCCCCTTCTCGCTGAATTATTTAACGGTTCCCGTTAGTTTTTTCTGAGATAAAAACTTCTAAGCCCCAGGCCGGCCGCGAAGGGGGCCATAAGGAGAAGAAGATACCAAAGTCCGCCTACTCCGCTCACAGCGCCGCAGGTTACACCTTCGTCATCCGCATTGTAAACGCTGGGAGGGTTACGGCTTAAGTTAACCAGGGTGCGGGCGTTTTCTTTGTCCGGGAGTTCGATCAGGGTGAGCATGTCGGGATAAGGCCCGTCATCCGAGAACAACACGTACTTTCCGTTGGGAGAAACCTTGGGCATGGTCTTGCTGCTGCCTCTGGCATCCTGATTGTTGAAGGTAAGCCTAATCTTGTTTTTGCCGTTCGCGCTCATGAGCCAGACCTGGTGATTGCTGTGATAATCGCGCTCGCTGAGATAGGAGATCACTCCGCCGGTTTGGTCCCAGTTGGGTTTGGAGCTGCAATCGTTGGTAACGTAAGAGTAGGTAACCACAACGCCTACCCGGTCGCCAGCGACGTCGGAAAGAGGCTCAGCAAGCTCGATGGTCCTGCTTTCCGAAGGAAGCTGGTCTCCCTCGTTTTTAAAGTAGTTCTTTCCGTTGGGAGCGTCCGCGCGCCAGACACCTTTGATCTTGATGATGTCGCTGTTATCCACGGTTACCGTGTACTCGTCGTCGCTGAGCTGGTACTCTTTGACGCGGGTTTGTGCAGTCAAGGGAATGTAATTGCTGCTGTCGGTGTTGGCCCGGTAAAGTTGGCCATAGCCGTTCCAGTCGTCCTTGAAGACCACCTGATTGTGTCCCGGCCGGAACCTGCCCATCATGGCCTCGTCATACATTTGAATGATACTATCTGCATTGCCCGTCCAGTTCTCTCCGATATCGAAGATTTCCAGTGCCTGAATCCAATACCTGTTCCCGGACAGCAACACCTTGTCTCCCCTGGTGTCGGACTCCGGCTTGTAAGCGCCGTAAAGACTTACCGGACTCATACCTTCGCCGTTCGGCCATATAGTGAAGTATCTTTGGGAGTAGTCGCTATCCTGACGGAAAAGAATGCGGCCGTCATCAGTCCATTTGGGATGGGTAACACATTCGCCGCCGCCGGATATTACTCTGCGCTTGTTTGTCCCGTTGGCTTTCATGACCCAGATTTCAGCGTTATTCTCGTCCGGCCCCTCGGTCTGGTAAACCACCCGGGTGCCGTCAGGGCTGTAGCTGGGATGGGTGTCGCACCAGTTGTTGGAAGTAAGCTGATATAAGGTGTCTCCAGGGATATCGTAAACAAATATCTCTTTATCATAATAGTTGGTGCTGCCGTTCGGATACCCGCTGAAAATGACCTTGTTGCCCGAGGCGTTAAAGTTCGCACTGCCACGGTGGTTCTCGATCTGGATTTGGTTCAGCTCGGGAACAACGTCAGTGCTCGCCGAGGCCTCCACCGTGGAGCCGTTGTCAGAGGTGCACTCAACCTGCCAGTCCAGAACATCCCCGACTGTCGCGCCGGCCGTAACATTGAACCGGTAAAGGACTGTGCTGACTGCCGTGCCGGCTGTAACGTCCCCTATCATATAGGGGTTCGTGCCGGATGCCATGGTGACGTTTGCAGGCAAAGTCAATGTCAATACCACGTTTGTGGCAGTGGCGTCGCCCTTGTTGCGATACTTGACAAAAACATTGGAGCTGTTCCATGTCTCGCCCGGCGCGGCATACATGGGCGCCTCGATCCAGCAATCCAGGTCCGGAGACCCCTGTGCATAAACCGAAAACGACAGAACACACGTCGCCAACAACGCTGCCAAAAAAGCAAACCTTTTCATTTTCATTCTCTCTCTCCTTTGTTCGATTGAAAACCTGCGGGAATTTTACCCCGTGCCCTTGTATCCGGGGTGGCCTTGAAAATTGAATTGGTGCCGACTCGGCAAGGTAATATCTACCCGCTTCTTCTGATATACAATTAATATGATATAACCAAAAAATCCTTTGTCAACAATAAAAAAGAAATTTATTCTTAAAAATTAGGGAAGCAAGGCTGTTCTTTTAATAGGGAAAGACGGGAAAGGAAAAAGAATAAAGTGGCTGTGAGGAAACCGGAAATCTGCTGTTCGGGCTCCGGCAAAGCTTTCCGGCCCGGACAATCGCGAGCAGGAGCTCGCTCCCACAACAAGAATCCGGAATTTTTCCAAAAGGCCCCCTGTTCTCCTTCATTCTCCTTAAAAAATTCACTCCGCCGAGTCCCGGTCTTCGCCCCAGAACACGAACACGAACTGCTCGCGGTTGATGCTCACCGGAAGGTCGGCGCCGCGCGACTCGGCGTAGATAAGCCAGGCCGGCTTCTCGTCCCCGCAACATTCCACTCGGGGCGAGTAAAGGCCGTCTTCCCGGCTGAACCACGACAGAAGCATGGGGTCCTTCTTCAGCCGCCGGGCCAGAGACCAGGCCAGGCACTCCGCCATCCCGAAATCCACGTACGCCCCTTTTATCTCCAGCTCCACCGGGTTTGTCAGCATCTCCCTGGTACAGTCTATACAAGCTTCCATAGCTACCACCTCTTTAACTACAAAAATAATCACCGAACCAGGAAAAGCAAGAGCCCTCTACACAAGAATAAGGAGAAAAAAGCCGGCCCGGCCGTCTTCGGGGGGGTATTACTGTTATTGCTGAATGCCCGGAGCCGGACTTGAACCGGCACTGGGGTGGCCCCAAGGGGATTTTAAGTCCCCTGCGTCTACCTGTTCCGCCATCCGGGCAGGAAGGTGAAATTCAAGATAGCACAGGAAGTTACAGGACGCAAGCCTTATCTTTTAAATAACGTCAAATCCCCTCAAAAACCCCTTTTTACCCCGAAATTTTGACAATATTTTGACAATGAGAATCGTCTATATGATTGGCTAGGGGGATAACCTTAGGTCATCATCTTTCGGCCCACACAGCCGCTCTCATTAAGCCTGATGCCAGTTTATGGGGATAACCTCCACACCGCTTTTGGGTTCGGCAAAGATCAGGATGTCCCCCTCCTGGAAGCACGGGTAAGCGTCAATCATGGAGCGTCACGGGCAGGGAGCACCGTTTCTGGAAAAGCATCCTGTGGCCGTCGGGCGTGCTTGACATTGTCCGCACGGCAAGAGAGGATAGGTCATGATGAGCGCCATAACGTCCATTTTTCGAGCCGTGAACGGCCGGGGAGCTTTAACCCTATGGGTAGGCCCCGGTCAACCTTCCAGAAGCGCTCACAGCACAAAAAAACGCACGCACGCTGGCCTCTCAGAGACAAGAGACAAAGAACCCTGCCCTACCATAGGGCAAGGCGACAGCGGACCACACAAGGCCGCACAGGAGCTTTCACGGCGAAAATCTCAAACCACAAGAGGTAAACATGGACCTTGACAAGCGCTACTACGTGAACGCACAGCGCACAGGCAGGCCACCGCTATGTTACGGCGATGAGCGCGACCTGGTGGACCAGGGCAGGAACCCGAACAGTGATAAATACATAGGCTTATCGCTGAAGGATGCCTGCATGATGTACGACAGCGGGGACCAGTGGAAAAGAGAAGCCGGCGGAGAGATAGTCGAGAGGGCGGGCCTCCAAGACTGCGGCTCCATTGCCCTGGACATGCCAAGCAGGAACTATCCACGGGCCACCGTCTTCTCTGATGGGGAGGAGCTTTTTATCATCAGGCCCGACACCGGCGACAAGGAGCACGTCCACCAGAGGCGCGGTGCTTTGACTTGTTGAGAAAGGTGCCGGTTTAAATTATCCTTGACCGCCCTAATTCTATGGGCTATAATTCACACGATTCAAGAACGCTGCGGGGACGGTGAGATAATGGTCAAAAAGAAGACGGTACTGAAGACGCTGACCCGGGCGAGGCTTCTGGAGCTGGCCGCTTATTTTGAGGTCAGCGGTCTTTCCAATAAACCAAAAGGCGATATAATAAAGACCCTCTCCGGCCTGAAAAGCATATCAACCGAGACCCTTTTACAAAAGCTCTATCTGGACGAGCTGAAAGCCGTGTGCACAGAGGCCGGGCTGGATGACACCGCCAGGTCGAAAAAGGTATTGATCGAAAGGCTTACCGGCGAGGATTTCGAGCTTAC
>JAWOBU010000016.1:0-13064 GCA_046484135.1 bacterium | reverse complement strand
CAGGTCCATACCCGTGGTATGTGAAGGGGTCGAGATAATGAACCTGGACATAGGGCCGGAAGAGGGGTTTCTCATCTCCAGGATTGACGGAAGGACCGACCTGGAGAGCTTGGCTTACACCTCCGGAATGGGCCGGGACAAAACCATGGGGATCATTCGCGACCTACAAGAGAAAAACGTGATCGTTTTCCGCGGGGGAGAAGAGAAAGAGAAGCCCGCGCCGGATGCCGCTGATGTCGAGGTTTCGGAAGATTTATACGACCTGGCCGAGCTGAAGAAGGTCCTTAAAAAGCCTCTCCCCCAAGGAGAGGAATTCAAAAGAATAGTGGAGTCAATTTTTGTAAACCTTGAAAATTTGAGTTATTATGAGCTTCTGAATGTGGATCGGGGAGCCAGACCGGAAAAGATAAAAAAGGCCTACTTGAAAGGGACCAAGCTTTTTCACCCGGACCGTTATTACCGGAACGCGGACAAGGAGTTCAAGGGAAAGCTGCAGGAGATTTTCAAGCAGTTGAACAAGGGCTACCGGGAGCTTCTTGATCCTGATGTCCGGCGGGAGTATGATCTTAAGCTGGAAACGGAGGAAGAGGAAGAGATTATGGTGGCCCCGGTCTCGCCGACCTCGAGAACCAGGGGAGTGAAAGGCAGCGAGGCTTCGCGGCAGCGGGCGGACAAGCAGGCCAAGCTCGGCATCACCACGACCAGGCTGACCCGGAAGTCGGGCATCTCGGAGGGGACCAAGCTCAAGCTGGACTTGAAAGGCAAGAAGAGTTCTTCTCCCATCAAGAAGCAGGTGGAGAAGATGAAACAGGAGGGCGGCAGGGCCTCCGATGAGCAGGGCCGGAAGTTTTATAACTGGGCGTTGCAGGAGAGAGACCGGGGGAACCTGAAAGGAGCGAAGACCAACCTGGAGCTTGCCTTGCAGTACGAGCCGGGCAACTCCAAGTATAAAAAGCTGAAAGAGGAGCTGGAGAAGAAGGAGGACTCCCATAAAGCGGAGGTCGAGTTCAAAGCCGGCCAGGACTCTCAGGCGGCAGGCCACCTGTCGGAAGCGCTCCGGTATTACAAGGAAGCCCTTAACCTGGGCTACGAGTCCCCCAAGCTCCACTACCGGATGGCGGAGCTTTCCATGGAGCTGGACGCCAACTACGAGCGGGCGCGGAGCCTGGCTTTAAAGGCCGTGGAGATGGAGGCCGGAGTGCCGGAGTATCATTTGTGCCTGGCCCGGGCTTACAAGGGGCTTGGGCAGAAGCAGCCCGCTATCGTTCAATTGAACAAGGTATTAAAATTGGACCCTAAAAACAAGATAGCTTCCAAGGAGTTGAAGAGTCTGAAGCGCGGCTAGGAGGAGAAGCATGTCTAAAGTGATTGGAATTGACCTCGGAACCACCAACTCGTGCGTAGGGGTGGTGGAGAACGGACAGCCCAAAGTGATCCCCAATAAAGGCGGATACAAGACCACTCCTTCCATGGTCGCTTTTGAAGAGGGAGGCCGGCGACTGGTAGGACACCTGGCCAAGCGGCAGATGGTGACCAACCCCCATCACACCGTCTACGGGACCAAGCGCCTGATCGGCAGGAAGTTCGATTCGCCCGAGGTAAAAAAAGCGGTGGCCTCATACCCCTACCAGATAGTGGAAGGTCCGCACATGGACATCAGGATCATGATCCAGGGCAACGAGTACAGCCTGCCCGAGATAGCTTCCATGGTGCTCCAGGAGATGAGAAGGGTGGCGGAGGAGTACCTGGGCGAGCCGGTGCAGGAAGCGGTAATCACGGTCCCGGCTTACTTCAACGACAACCAGCGGCAGGCCACCAAGGACGCCGGCAGGATCGCGGGCATGGACGTGCTCCGGATCATCAACGAGCCCACCGCGGCCGCGCTTTCCTACGGGTTCGGCAAGACCCTGGACCAGACCGTGGCCATCTTCGACCTGGGAGGCGGCACCTTTGATATCTCTCTTTTGGAGATATCCGAGGGGGTCTTCGAGGTCATATCCACCGCGGGCGACACCTACCTGGGAGGAGACGACTTTGACGACCGGATCATAGATTACCTGGCGGAGAGCTTCCAGGAATCTTCTTCCGTGAACCTCCGTCGCGACAAGATGGCACTCCAGCGCTTAAAGGACGTGGCGGAAAAGGCCAAGATAGAGCTTTCCGAGGCGCTTCAGACCGAGATAAACCTTCCCTTTATCGCCATGGGGGATGACGGTCCTCTTCATCTCAACCTGATCCTCACCCGCCAGAAGCTGGAAGAGATAACCGCGGACCTGGTGGACCGCACCGTTTCCATCTGCGAGAAGACCCTGCAGGCGGCCAACCTGACCAAGGAGGACATAGACGAAGTCATCCTGGTGGGAGGGCAGACCCGTATGCCCATGGTGATGAAGAAAGTCCAGGATTTCTTCGGCAAACCTCCCCGCAAAGGGGTCCACCCGGACGAGGTGGTGGCGCAGGGAGCGGCCATCCAGGGCATGGCCCTGGGAGAAAAGGATGAAGGCGAAGAAGAAAGCGAAGACATGCTTCTTCTGGATGTGACGCCTTTAAGCCTGGGTATAGCCACCTTTGGCGGGTTCTTCACCAAGATCATCGAGAAGAACACCACCATTCCCACCCACGACACCCACGTGTTTACCACTGCCGCGGACAACCAGACCTCGGTGAAGATACTGGTCCTGCAGGGCGAGTCCGACCGGGCCACGGAGAACGAGCTTCTGGGCGAGTTCATGCTTTCGGGCATCCGGCCGGCCAAGCGGGGCGAGCCCGAGATCGAGGTCACCTTTGACATTGACGCGGACGGGATTGTGTCGGTATCCGCCAAGGACATGGACACCGGGCAGGAGCAATCCATCCAGGTTACGGCGAGTTCCGGCCTTACCGAGCAGGAAATCCAGTGGATGGTGGACGCCTCCAAGAGCTACGAGGTCGAGCTCAAATCCAAGGAAGAGATCGAGGTGGCCTGCCAGAAGCTGGAAGGGCTGGTCAAGAAGCTGGAGAAGGAAATCCAGACCCACCAGGCAGAGCTTCCCACCGAAGTGAAAAGCGAGGCCCGCTCGGTTTCCAACAAGGCCCGGAAGGCCATCGAGTACGGGGACATGACCGAGATCCAGAAGATCACCGACGATATCCCCTCATTGATCGAGAGGGTGCAGGCCTCGGCCTGAGGGACTTACTCCACCACCTCGCCCTTTTTCATCTGGCTACACTTTTTCTTTTCCGGGGCTTCTGGAGTTTCTCCTTTTCCGTACAGCCGGTGGAAAGAAAAGCAAGGGGCAGAAAAGTAACGGATATGAGAAGAGAATAAAGCACGAGCCTTCTCATGCCATTCCTCCCGGAAAGTTATTTCAGTACCGATCATATCTAAAGAGCGGTGGGCGGAAAGATCTGAAGCGTTATTCAAACTTTGAAAGGGTCTTCCACCACTATGGTCTGCTCACGGGATTTGCCCACTGATACGAATATCACGGGCACTTCCAGTATCTCGGACATCCGGTCCAAGTACTTGCGGGCGTTTTTGGGAAGGTCCTTCAGTCGAGAGGTTCCGGAGATGTCCTCGCTCCAGCCCGGCAGCTCTTCGTACACGGGCTCGCTGGCGGAGAGGTCTTCCAGATCGGGCGGAAAATCGTCCAGCATTTCTCCCCTGTACTTGTATCCCACACATATGCGAACCGGGTCTATCCCGCTCATGACGTCCAGCTTGGTGACGGCGAGGTCGGTCATTCCGTTGATCCTGGCGGCGTAGGCGGTTGCGAACCCGTCCCACCAGCCGCACCTTCTGGGCCTGCCGGTGGTGGACCCGTACTCGGCGCCGTCGTCTCGAAGCCTCTTTCCCACATCGTCGTCCAGCTCGGTGGGGAAAGGCCCTCCTCCCACCCGGGTGGTATAGGCCTTGGAGATGCCCACCACCCGGTTGATCCGGCACGGCCCAATGCCGGTTCCGGTACAGGCCGCGCCCGCGATGGTGTTCGAGCTGGTCACATAAGGGTAGGTCCCGTGCTCCACGTCCAGGAGCGCCCCTTGGGCCCCTTCATATAAGAGGTTCTTTCCGGCCCGGAGCGCCTGGTCAATTATCTTGCCGGTGTTTGTTATATGGGGCCGGAGCCTGTTGCCGAACCCGGCCATCTTGTCCGCCAGCTCATCAAGGTCGAAGGTTTTCTCCTCCAGCACTTTGGACAGGTAGAGGTTTTTCTCGTCCAGTACCTGGGCAAGCCGTGAGGACAGCCGTTCCCGGTCAAGCAGGTGATGCATGCGGAGGGTATGCCTGGCTATCTTGTCTGCGTAGGAAGGACCTATCCCCCGGCCGGTGGTGCCGATTTTCGAGTCTCCTTTATTCTTTTCTCCGGCTGAGTCCTGGACGCGGTGATAGGGCATGATAATGGCCGCCCGGTCGCTGACCTGAAGGCGGGCGGGATCATCCAGAAGTCCCTTCTTTTTGAGGAAGTCTATCTCCGAGATCAAAACCTCAGGGTCCACCACCACTCCGTTGCCGATTACGCAGGTGGTGTCCGGGTTCAGAGCTCCGGAGGGCACCAGGTGGAAGATGGTCTGCCGGCCGTCCACCACCAGGGTATGGCCGGCGTTGTTGCCGCCCTGGAAGCGGACCACCATGTCCGCGCAAGAGCTCCAGTAGTCCACCAGCTTGCCCTTGCCTTCGTCTCCCCACTGCGCTCCCACCATTACCACCAATGACATGCCACTCCTCCCAAGATATTGCCGCCGCCCACAACCCGACCGCTGCTGTCCGCCAGCAACAGCCCTGCAAAAAACCAGCGAGATTTCCAGCTCAGTCCAGCTCCACCTGGTTTACGTAAATGATATTGGGCAGGCCGGAAAGCTCCTTCATGGTTTCCTCGTCCACGGGCGAGTCCAGGTTGATCATGCAAAGAGCGCGGCCTTCCCGCCGGCCTAACTGGAACCGGCCGATATTATAGCCCTTGCCGGCAAGGGTGCTCCCGATATTGCCGATGACGCCCGGCCGGTCATAGTTCTGAATAATGAGCACCGGCCCCTCCGGAATAGCGTCCATGTAGATGCGCCCCAGCCTCACGACCCGGGGATACTTCTTGCCGAACAAGGTCCCCCAGATGTCGTTTAACTCTTCGCCGTGTCCTTCCAGGTTGATCCGGATCAGGCTGGTGTAGTCCTTGGCGTCCCGGGAGCTGGTCTCCTGGACCTTGATGCCCTTCTCCTTTGCCAGGGCGGGCGCGCTTACGTGGTTTACCGGGGTGTCGGTGTAGGACCCGAGTATCCCTTTCAGCACGGCGTGGGTCAGGGGCTTGGTCTCCATACCGGCCAGTTCGCCGCTGTAAGTGATGTTGATGTCGTGAAGATGACGGATGAGCTGGCCCAGCATGGAACCCATCCTTTCGGAAAGGTCCAGGTAAGGCTGGAGGTCCTCCAGCACGTCGCCGGAGACCGAGGGAAAGTTGACCGCGTTGTTGATCACGCCGTTCAACAGGTAGTCGGCCATCTGCCGCGCGATCATCTCGGCGACCTTGGCCTGGGCCTCGCCGGTGCTGGCCCCCAGGTGAGGCGTGAGCACCACCTTGGGATGTTGAAGCACCGGAAGACCCGCGTCAGGCGGCTCGGTCGGGAACACGTCCAGGGCGGCTCCCCCTACCTGCCCGCTTTCCAGGCCCTCGTAAAGGGCGTCCAGGTCTATGACGTTGCCCCGCGAGCAGTTGATGATCCTGCCGCCCGGCTTCATCCTGGAGATAAAGTCCCGGTTCACCATGTTCTCCGTTTCCTTGAGACGGGGCACGTGGAGGGTGAGGAAATCTGACCGGCCGATAACGTGGTCCAGGCTTCCGACCTCGATGCCCTGGCTGCGGGCGGCATCCAGAGCCACGAACGGGTCGTAAGCCAGGACGTTCATCTTGAGCCCCTGGGCGCGGTTGGCCACTATCCTTCCGATCTGGCCCAGGCCCAGTATACCCAGGGTCTTGCCGGTAAGCTCGGTCCCCAGAAACTTCTTTTTCTCCCATTTGCCCTCTCGCATGGAGGCCGTGGCTTGAGGGATGTGCCGGGCCAGGCTCAGCATGAGGGAGATGGCATGCTCCGCGGTGGTAACGGTGTTGCCGCCGGGAGCGTTCATGACCACCACCCCCCTCTTGGTGGCCGCGGACCGGTCAATGTTGTCAACGCCGATCCCGGCCCTGCCGATCACCTTCAGGCGGGAGGCCTTCTCCAGGACCTTGGCGTTCACCTTGGTCCCGCTCCGGATGCCGAGTCCGTCAAACTCGTCTATGACCTCGGCCAGGGCCTCCGGCTTGTTGGTGGACTTGTCGTTGTCGGTTACGACCTCGATCTCGCCGGTGGACTCGAGTATCTCCCGGGCGATGGGAGCCATGCTGTCGCGCAACATTACCTTGTATTTTGCCATGATACCTTCACCTTTTAGATTTCAAGCTCGGAGATAAGCGCCGAGGTCCCCGCTCCCGGCGTAAATGAGTGTCCCAGCTTGGACAGGGTCTTCTCCAGGGCGCCGATGGTGGCAAGAAGGTCCCACTTGCTTATGAACCCCATGTGGGCGATCCGGAAAATCTTGCCCTTGGCCTCGGCCTGGCCGCCTGCAATGGCGATACCCATCTCGTCCCGCATGGTCTTTACTATGTCCTGGCCGTCCACTCCGGCAGGGGCCTTGATCGCGGTCAGGGCGTCGGAAGGCGCGTCCGGCGCAAAGAGCTCGAGACCGAGCGCCACTGCCGCCGCCCGGGTGGCCCGGGCCATGGCCGCGTTCTCCTGGTACACGTTTTCGAAGCCAACCTCGCGGAACTCGCGGAGTACCTCCCGCATCCCTATGATAAGGGTGATGGCCGGAGTATAGTTAGTGCTGTTCTCCTTGATCTTCTTGTGCTCCTTCGGGAAGTCAAAGTAGAACTTGGGCAGGTCCGAGCTCTCCGTCGCTTTCCAGGCCTTGTCGGACAGGCAGGCGAAACCGAGGCCGGGCGGCAGCATGAGCGCCTTCTGGCTGCCGGTAACCAGCACGTCTATTCCCCACTGGTCAAACGGGATGGGCGAGACCCCCACGCCGGTTATGCCGTCCACGAACAGCAGGGTGTCCGTGCCGCGGGTCAGCTCCGCCAGCTTCTTCACCGGGTGAGAGACCCCTGTCGAGGTCTCGGTGTACTGGACCATGACCGCGCGGGCCGGCTTCTCGAGCTTCTTCTCTACCTCGGCCGGGTCAACCGCCTGGCCCCACGGAACGTCTATGTTGTCTACTTCCAGTCCGTAGGCCTCGCTGATCTCGGCCCATCTCTCGCCGAATTTACCGCCCCGGATCACCACTACCCGGTCGCCCTTTCTGAGCGTGTTCACCACCGAGCCTTCCATGGCCCCGGTGCCGGAGCTGGCCAGGAGAAGGACCTCCTGCTCGGTCTGGAAAAGCTCCTTCAAGCCGGCGCGGACCTCTTCCAGGATGCCCTGGAACTCCGGGTGCCGGTGGTGGATGATGGGTTCCGCCATGGCTGTCAAGGCCTTGTTCGATACCGGGGTCGGTCCCGGCGTCATCAGATACTTCTTCTTCATGAACGATCACTCCTTTTATCCTGGTTTTTATTTACGTTAATACACTCTCTGCGGACGCTCTTCGGGCTTCGCTTGCCGATTCATGGAAAGCTCAGCCCCGCGCCTTGCCGGTGCCGGACTTGCCGCTCCTGTTTTTTCCGCTTTTTTTCGGGCTTTGAGAGGCCCGGTCCCTCCTGGTCCGGGTTTTCAGTCGCAAGGCGTTGATCCGGATGAAGCCGGTGGCGTCTGCCTGGTCGTACCCGCCCGCCTGGTCGAAGCTTACCAGCGCCTCGTTGTAGAGGCTCAGCTCGGACCTGCGGCCGGTCACCATGCAGTTGCCCTTGTAGAGCGAAAGCCGGGCGGTGCCGGTTACGACCTCCTGGGTCTTGTCCACCATGGCCTGGATGCTCTCCCGCTCGGGCGCGTACCAGAAACCGTTGTACACGAGCTCGGCGTAGCGGGGCATAAGGGAGTCCTTCAAGTGCATGGCCTCGCGGTCCACGGTAATGGACTCGACCGCCCGGTGGGCGGCGTGCAGTACAGTGAGCCCGGGGGTCTCGTATACCCCCCTCGACTTGATGCCCACGAACCGGTTCTCGACCATGTCCACCCTGCCGATCCCGTGCCGGCCCCCGATCCGGTTGGCCTCGGCAAGAAGGGCCGCAGGTTTTAACTTCTTGTTGCCCAGCTTTACCGGGACCCCTTGGTCGAACTCGACCAGGAGCTCCTCCCTCTCGTCCGGCGCCTCCTCGGGAGAGACCGTCATCTGGAACATGTCCTCGTCGTAAGCGCGCCAGGGGTCCTCCAGTATGCCGCCTTCATAGCTCACGTGCATGAGGTTGGCGTCCGAGCTGTAGGGCTTGTCCTGGGTTACCGGGACCTCTATGCCGTGCTGCTTGGCGTACTCCATCATCTCCTTCCTGGAGCTGAAGCTGAAAGCAGGGTCCCGCCACGGAGCTATGATCCCGAGCTCCGGCGCCAGGGCGGCCACCGTAAGCTCGAACCGAACCTGGTCGTTACCCTTGCCGGTGGCCCCGTGGGAGACGTAGCCCGCGCCTTCCTTTTCCGCGACCTCGACCAGGTGCTTCGCTATAACCGGCCGGGCCAGGGAAGTGCCCATAAGGTAGACGTCCTCGTACCGGGCGTTGGCCTGCAGGGCCGGAAAGATAAAGTCCCGCACGAACTCCTCCCGGGCGTCCACCACCAGCGACTTCGAGGCACCCGTGTCCAGGGCCTTCTTCCGCACCGCTTCCATGTCCTCGGACTGGCCCAGGTCCACCGCCACCGCAATCACCGAGGCATGGTACTCCTCGATAAGCCACCGAAGTATGACCGACGTATCAAGCCCGCCCGAGTAAGCGAGCACCACCTTTTTGCGCTTCGGCATCTATTACCTCCACCAAAATATAGTATTTTAATAAAATAGCACAGCTCATGCAAATTGTGCTGATAACGCAGGCATAAACTGTTGCTTTAAAGAAGATTGTGTTTTATCATAGCCCGGTAAGCATTGAGGTAAAGGGTCGAAGCTTTACACCAGCGGCTTTCCCCGGCTTTCGGAGCGCCGTTTTAACCTTTTTGTCATGGGGAACCTCCTGAGCCATGATTGATATTTCAAACAGCTCTTCCAACGAAAGCTTCAATGAAGGCGGCGGATCAGGCCGGCAGATTCGGTCGAGCGAGGAGATTAAGCGCTGGTCCACCATGGCGGGCGAGCTTTTTTCCAGTCACGAGCTTGTCTGGCGCCTTTTTGTCCGCGACTTTGCGGCGCGCTATCGTCAGACGTTGCTGGGGGTTTTGTGGGCCGTCATTATGCCCCTGGTCGTGGTGGGAACTTTCATATTTTTGAACAGCTCGGGCGTGCTTAACATCGGCGAGATAGAGATTCCCTATCCGGCCTACGCGCTTGTTGGCCTTACTTTCTGGCAGATATTCGCGGGCGGCATTGTTAACTGCAGCAACTCGATAGTAAAGGCCGGCACCATGGTGGCCAAGATAAAGTTCCCCCGCGAGGCCCTGGTGGTCTCTTCTCTGGGACAGACTTTTGTGGAGACAATGGTGAGGGCGGCGCTGGTGGTCCTGGCTTTCGCCTATTACCAGGTGGTCCCGGCCTGGACCACTGTCCTCCTTCCTTTGGCAGTGTTGCCGGTCATATTGTTTACGCTGGGACTGGGTTTTTTCCTGTCGCTTATAAACGCGGTCATGCGGGACGTGGCCAACGTGGTCAACCTCCTGACTACCTTTTTACTGTTTTTGACCCCGGTCTTGTATCCCGAACCTAAAACAGAGGTGTTCCGCGTTTTCACCCGTTTTAACCCGCTGGCGCCGCTGGTCAACGGTCCCCGCGACCTGGTGATCAGGGGAGAGCTTTCCGACCCCTGGGGATTTACATGGGCGAGTATTTTGGCGGTGCTTCTCTTCGTGGTGGGCTGGAGGTTCTTCTACCTTGCTCAAATGCGCATGGCTGAAAGGATGGGCGGCAGATGAGCGACGATGTGCTGGTGCGCGTTGACGGCCTTTCCAAGAAGTTCAGCCGGGCCATGAAGCAGTCCATGCTCTACGGCATGTATGATATAATTCGCGACTTCGCGGGCGTTCCCGTAAAAAGCGACCAACTCCGCAAGACGGAGTTCTGGGCCTTACAGGACGTTTCCTTCGAGCTCAAGCGCGGCGAATGCCTGGGCCTCATCGGCGCCAACGGGTCGGGCAAAAGCACGTTGCTCAAGCTCCTGAACGGTATCTTCCTGCCGGACAAGGGGAACGTCGAGGTGAAGGGGAGGACAGGCGCCCTGATCGAGCTGGGCGCGGGTTTCCACCCTATGCTTTCCGGTCGGGAGAACATTTACATCAGCGGGGCCATTTTGGGTCTTACCAAAAAGGAGATTGATGAGAGATTCGATTCGATTGTGGAGTTTTCCGAGTTGGAGGACTTCATTGACACGCCGGTGAAGTTTTACAGCTCGGGGATGTATGTGCGGTTGGGTTTTGCGGTGGCGGTACACTTGGAGCCTGACGTTCTTTTAATAGATGAGGTTTTGGCGGTGGGGGACGCCGGTTTCAGGAGCAAATGTTACAAATTTATTTCAGAGACTCTTGAAAAGGCGGGGATAATATTCGTATCACACAATTTGTCCGCTGTGTCTCGTATTTGCAGCCGGGTTTTGGTGCTTGACGAAGGGAAAGTGGTCCATAACGGAAAAATTGAAAAAGGCATATTAAAATACAAGGAATTTTTCCCTTCTCCAGAATCTTCAGTCATTGGCACCGGTGAGGCCCGGATTACGAACCTGGCGGTAAAGAAAAGCAGCCACGAAGTTTCCCAGTCTTTCCAGTACGGCGAAAAGATGTTAATTTCCTTCGATGTGGAGGTTGACCGTATTTATGAAGAGTATATCATTTCCATAAGCCTTTCCAGCCACTTTCACGAGATCGTCGCCCAGTGCCATTCTTTATATAACAACGTAATAATTAAAAACAATGGCACGGTTAAGCACATTGAAGTATTGTCCCCCGAACTATGTTTGAATCCGGGCACGTATTACTTAAACATTATTGTTTTCGATCCTCAAAACATAAGACACTTGTGCTGGATGAAGTCGTGCTCCGTTATACGGATAGAGGGTGAATTCATCGGTGGAGCTTACATTATTTGGGACGCTGAATGGAAGATATCCTCTTAAGAATCTTCAACAGCGCAAACAAAAAAGGTAAACATTTTCAAGGTTGGATATGTTATCGTATCAATGCAAAGTTTTGTAAACTATTGAGTTAGCCCGGCTTATAACTTGACGAAAAATTTTCCGCTGATTTTGGTTTCGTCCCCAAAGAGAACCGTAAATGGTATTGGAGAAAGGTTTGGCGAAAGCGTCGGAAGAAAAAAAATGTGATTTTTGTGGCAAGTTCGCGAGCCATATATATTATATGGGAGAGTATCCGATATGCAAGTGCTCCGGATGTGGGACCGGGTTTGTGTATCCCATGCCTGACTCCAGTGTCCTGGAGAAAATGTATAAAGGCTTTTTGCCTAACCTGGACGCCTCCAGGCAGGGAATTTACAAGGAGGCCGTAAATAAGATCATTTTCCAAATCGGAATCACCCCTGGAAAAGATTACCGAATGCTTGATATAGGCGGAGGCGGTGGCTTTTTTGTAAAGGCTTTTGAAGAACTCGGATACGGCCAAGGGACCTATGTGGATCTCGATCCTTATTCCTGCCGGTTTGCCCGGGAAGAGCTGGGATTGGAGCAAGTGTATAACTGTAATGCCGAAAATGTCAGAGAGTACACAACGCAAAAATATGACTTTATTTTATGTCGTCATCTGATCGAACATCTGGTCGAGCCAACCTTGTTCATCGAGAGGGTTTTTGATAATCTTACCACCCACGGGATTTTTCTACTTCAATTTCCTAACGGCGATTCTCTCGAGTACTTACCTTACATTCGAAGTAATTTGAGGAAAAGGCTTAGTTCGATACGGCAATCAAACGAGTTCAGCAAGCTGCGGACCATTTACATAGTGCTTTCAGGGGGGATGCTGCACGGGATGGATCCACCTCGACACCTGTGGGCGATCACCCCGAAAGGGATAAGGCAGTGGGCCTCCCAAAGGGGAATTTGGTGCACCACCTTCACTCGAACTCTGGGAGATCCGGCATTTTCGCCTCACTATAAATCCGATTCGAGCTTCTCCGCCAGAATATCCGATTTTCTAGGTCAACGAGTGATGAGTAGAGTTAGAGGCGGGACTCACCTGGTGGCTATTCTAAAGCGAGAGAGTTGACCGCCGCTGGTCGAGATATGGTCAAAAAGGTTGCTATAGTTCGAATGATAAAAGTTGCCGTGGCTTTGCCGGGTATGGGTCTAAGATTCAGAGGCAATCCATATTATTATTGCCTCGTTTCTTAATAGTTTAATAATCATGAAAATAATGTCTGAACCACACACGATTTATGACACCACTTGCAGAAACAATCTCTGTATAGGCTGTGGGATTTGTGCCCTGGCATGTCCGGAAGACGCGATTTCGATGAGATGGACGGAAAAGCTGGTTTATGAGCCTGAGGTGGATAAGGAAAAATGCACATACTGCGGAATCTGTATAAAGGCATGCCCCCACACTCCGTCAAAGTTGGCTTTCTATGCCAGGCAAACTTTCCGTCAAGGAGAAAAGTTCGGTCTGGGTGATGACTTCTCTTATTACATATCTTATGACAATGATTTGGAGGCTCGCTTGAAAAGCTCTTCAGGAGGAGCTTTGACTGCTGTTTTAAAGCATCTTCTCGATTCCGGTGAGGTAAAAACCGTTGTGGCTTCCAAGCCTCTTATGGCTCCATTCGGAAGACCTCATTATCAAATTGAAAACTGCCATACTTCCAGTGAATTGGAAAAAAGTCGTTCATCTCATTATCATCCTTTAAATTATTACCCTGCTTTGAAAAAAGCTACTGAAGCATGTTAACCAAAATCAGCAAACAACACCACCGCCTCCAACAAATCAGTATTATATTTCGCTTAAAGGCCAACAGAAAGGACCTTTTTATATTTCCCAGTTAC
>JAWOBU010000277.1:0-14865 GCA_046484135.1 bacterium | reverse complement strand
CGGTGAAGGTCTGGGAGACGTTTCCGGTCTCAGCTTCCGGGTGGGCAACAACACCTTCCACAACCCGGAGGTCCCGCCTTGTCACAACCTGGACGAAATACCTTTCCCGGACTTCAGCCTGATCCGGAGCCCAAAGGGGACCATCCGGCCGATAATGACCTCGCGCGGCTGCCCTTACGACTGCTCGTTCTGCACGGTGACCAAGATGTTCGGCAGGCGCTACCGGTTCCGCTCCAAAGAGAACGTCATGCGGGAGCTCCGGACGGTGGACCCCAAGGAAGTGGTTTTTTTCTATGACGACCACTTCGCCGCCAACAAGGAACGGACCAAGGACCTGCTCCGCATGATGATAGACGAAGGCATAACCCCAAGGTGGACCGCCCAGGTCAGGGCCGACGTAACCAAAGACCGGGAGCTGATGGAGCTTTTCCAGAAGTCCAATTGCCTGTACGTGTACGTGGGCATCGAGTCGGTGAACCCGGAGACCCTGGTGAACTACAACAAGAAGATATCCGTCCAGGACATCGAGGACTCGATAGCGGTGTTCCACGAGTACGGCGTGCGGGTGCACGGCATGTTCGTGATGGGCTCCGACGAGGACACCGTGGAAAGCATCAGGTCCACCACCCATTTCGCCAAGAAGAACAAGATAGACACCGTCCAGTTCATGATCCTGACCCCCATTCCCGGGGCGGACCAGTTCAAGCAGGTGCAGGAAGAGAACCGGATTCTGACCAAGGACTGGGGCCTGTACGACGGCCATCACGTGGTTTTCCAGCCCAAGCGGATGTCGGCTTTCGAACTCCAGGTCGAGGCAGTCAAGGCCCAGAGCAAGTTTTACTCGATGGGCCAGATCATGAAAAGCATCTCCAAATTCGATCTGTTGGGCGTGCTTTTGCGCGCGTATGGCAGGAGGCTTCAGAAGAAATGGGCCAGTGGCAACAAGTACTATTACGATATTATCAAACAGATGACCACGGACGCGGCCGACCGGGTAAACCTTACCTGGAGCCGGACCCGGGACGAGATCGCCCGTCTGACCCAGGGTTTCAAGGAAAAAGGTCAGAAAAGCCAAAGCGAAGGCCGGAATTATAATAAATAGTGCCCGCCGGACGGCAGGTGGAACATGGCAATAGAAGGGGAAACCCTCCGGCTTTCAAGCCCGGCCAAGCTGAACCTGTACCTGGAGGTCCGGGGAAAGCGGCGGGACGGCTACCACGAAATCTGCCTTCTTAACACCGCCATTGACCTGGCTGACGAGGTTCATCTTCAACCAGTCGGCGACCACATAAAAATCGAGTGCGACCATCCCGGCGTACCCGCGGGGGAAGACAACCTCTGCATCCGGGCGGCCCGGGCCTTTTTCCAGCGCTGTCCTCACCATAAGCAGGGCCTTATAATAAGGATAAAAAAAAGAACACCGGTGGCCGGAGGCCTGGCCGGAGGGTCTTCCAATGCCGCTGCCGTGCTTTACGGGCTGAACCTGCTTGCCGGCTCCGAGCTATCCCTGCAGGAGCTTCGCTCGCTGGGGGGCCGGCTGGGATCGGACGTGCCTTTCTTCCTTTTCCGCTCGCCCGCCTGGGTAAAGGGCCGGGGCGAGATACTGGAGCCCGCTCCTTCCTGTCCTCCCTGGTCTTACGTGGTCGTATCCTTCAACTTCGGTGTCAGTGCCTCCCGAGCCTACGCAGGGTGGGATTTGACAAGGCATCAAAAACCGGATATGGTGAACCCAACTTGTCCAAAAGAAGTTCCTTTTCGGCCCGAAAAGTTTAAAAACGATCTCGAACCCGTGGTGGCAGGATGGTTCCCTTTGATCGGCGAAGTTCGAGAAGCTCTTTTCGGGCTGGGCAGCCTGGCTTCCCTGATGAGCGGATCAGGTCCCACGGTCTTCGGCATCTTCGATAATGAAGAGTCGGCTCGGCACGCGGCCCGGCAGATAGGAGACAGATCAGATATAGAGGCGGTTGTGTCCCGATCCCTGGAAGGGACGATCATAAAGCAATTAGTATAGACATTATTCAGAAGGAGCGGTGGATATGGAAATTACGGAAGTAAAAGTTACCCTCGTTAGCCAGGAGCAGTTGAAGGCTTATGTCACCTTGGTGCTGGACGAATGCTTCGTGGTCCGGGACGTCAAGGTCATTCACGGACCGAAGGGCTATTTTGTGGCCATGCCCAGCAAGAAACGCAAGGACGGGACTTTCCGGGACATCGCCCACCCCATCAACCGCGAGACGCGCGAGAAGCTGGAGCAAGCTGTTCTCCGCGCCTATGAAGAGGCCTCGGGCGAGCACATCGAGGAGGTCCGAAACCTTGAGGAAAGAGAGTCGGATTCCGAATCCCAGGAACTCAGCGTATGATATACAGGGTCTAAAATAATAGAGGTTGGGGCGTCGTCAAGAGGTAAGACACGGGATTTTGGTTCCCGCATTCGCAGGTTCGAATCCTGCCGCCCCAGCCATGCCGATCTTCTGGTAAAGCCCATGACCTGAAGGTGTACTCATGGAAAACAACCTGATCTTGTTGGGCGGGACCGCCCATCCCGAACTGTGTAAAAAAATAAGCGCCTATATCGGGGTTCCTCTCTCCGATATGGAGGTCTTCAAGTTCGCCAACGATAATACCTTCGTCAAGATAAACGAGAATATAAGAAAAAGAGACGTCTTCGTGATCCAGCCCACCTGCCGGCCGGTCAACGACAACCTGATGGAGCTCTTAATCATCATGGACGCCTGCAAGCGGGCCAGCGCCAACTCCATTACCGCGGTGGTCCCTTATTACGGGTACGCGCGGTCGGACAAAAAGGACCAGCCCCGGGTGCCCATTACCGCCAAGCTGGTGGCTGATATCATATCGACCGCGGGCGCGGACCGGATCATATGCATGGACCTGCACGCCGAGGCCATCCAGGGCTTTTTCGACATCCCGGTGGACCACCTGTACGCACTGCCCGTGTTTATCGAGTACCTGAAGGGACGCGGGTTCAAGGACCTGGTCATTGTGTCGCCGGACGCCGGCGGGGTGGCCCGGGCCCGGGCCTATGCCCGCAGGATTGACGCGGAGCTGGCCATTGTGGACAAAAGAAGGACGGGCAACCGGGACGCCTCGGAGATGTTTCACGTGATCGGGGACGTGCGGGGCAAAAACTGCCTTATTGTGGACGACATTATTGACACCGCCGGCTCGTTGACCAAGGCCGCCAAGATACTGCTGGACCGGGGGGCGAGGGAAGTAAGGGCCATGGCCGCGCATGCGGTGCTTTCCGACCCGGCCCGGGAAAGGATATCCAAGAGCGAACTCGTAGAGGTGGCGGTGTCGGACACGGTGCCGGTGCCGGAAGAGAAGATGACAGAAAAAATAAAGGTGGTATCCATTGCCCCCCTTCTGGGGGAGACCATAAAAAGGATTCATCGGGGGGATTCGGTAACTTCGCTTTTCGGCTGATGATTTCAAAAAACACTTTAATCGTCCGTCTTTTTCGTGTATAATAACACCCTTGTTGTAACTTTATATTCATAAGAAAGGAATTGTTTATCATGGCCATACAGGATAATGTCGAAGCAAGCGAGCTTGCGGTCGAGATAAGAACCGAGTCCGGCAAGGGAAAAAGCCGGAAGCTCCGGAAAAACGGGAAAATACCAGCGGTGTTCTACGGCTACCGAGCCGAGCCCGTAAGCCTTACCATAAACCCGGCCGGCCTCCGGGAGGCGCTCGACACACCCAAGAAACGAAATACCCTGCTAAAGCTGTCAGCGGATGACCCCAACGTCAACGGCCGGCTCGTCATGGTCAAGGACATGCAGAGGCACCCACTTACCCGCGACTTCCTTCACGTGGACTTGATGGAAGTTTACGAAGACCGGCCCCTCAAGGTGGACGTGCCTCTGGTCATCCACGGCCACGCCCAGGGAGTGGACATGGGCGGGACCCTGGAGCAGCACGTAAGGTACCTCCAGGTGATATCGCCCATCCACCGGATACCCGCGTCCATTGATATTGACGTGAGCCACCTGGACATAAACGACATGGTCAAGGTGGGAGAGCTCCACGTCCATGAAGGCGCAGAGATTCTGGATGACGAGCAGGCCACCGTGGTCTCCGTGATCCCGCCGCGGGTCATGGCTGAAGCTCTGCCGGAAGAAGCTGCCGAGGAGGAAGCCGAGGGAGAGGAAGGCGAAGCTGCCGCGGCTTCCGAGGAAGGCGAAAAAGAAGGAGAGAGCGGGGGAGAGGAGTAATCCCTTCCCTGTTTCTGTGCCTCTTTAAGGGGAGGCCATGCACATTATCGCCGGGCTCGGGAACCCGGGCCGGAGCTACAAGGACTCCCGGCACAACGTCGGGTTCATGGTTCTGGATTTAATAGCGCGTGAAAACGGGATCAAGCTTAGAAGCTTCAAGTACAAGGGGAGGACCGGAGCGGGCAAGATAGAGGGGGAAAAGGTCTTTCTGCTGAAGCCCCGGACCTATATGAACCTCTCCGGGATCAGCGTGGCCGCCTGCCTGAAAGGCCAGAAGACAGACCCCTCCCGGCTGGTGGTGATCCATGATGATATGGACCTGCCCGTCGGAAGGATAAAAGTCAAGGCCCGAGGAGGAGCAGGCGGACACAAAGGCATAAGCTCTATAATCGAATGCCTTAAAACGGACGAGTTCGCAAGGGTAAGGATCGGCATCGGAAAGCCAACTGACCGGGAAGATACCGTGGATTATGTGCTGTCCCCCTTCTCCCCTGCGGAGAAGGAGGAGCTTAAAGGAGCTTTGGAGAAGGGGTCGCGTGCCGTTCTCGAGGTAGTGTTCGAGGGAGCGGACGCCGCCATGAATAAGTTCAATTTTAAGTAAAAGTAAGGAGGTATTTGGATGGATTGGTTTGTAAATTCATTGTTTCGCTACGGCGTCTTGTATGTGCTCGGGCTGGCGGGGGTTGTAGCGGTAGGGATTATCGGGCTTTCTTATGCCAAGAAGCTCTATAATAACATCTCGGACACCGAGCCCGGCACCGACGTTATGAAGGACCTGGCCGACCAGATTCACGTCGGGGCCATGACGTTTCTCAAAACGGAGTACAAGTATCTTCTTGTCTTCGAGGTCGTGGTGTTCATCCTGCTCTGGTGGCAGATCACTTTTCTTTCCGCCCTTTTCTTCCTGCTGGGCGCAAGCTGCTCCATGACCGCGGGCTACGTGGGAATGGAAGCCGCCACCCGGGCCAACGTCCGGACATCGTGGATGGCCAACCAGGAAGGCCAGGGACGGGCACTGGAAGTGGCCTTCAGCGGCGGGACCGTCATGGGCCTGACCGTGGCCAGCCTTGGCATGCTCGGCATCGCCATCCTGTACATCCTCCACCGCTGGACAGGGTTCAGCGCGGCCAACATCAACGGCTTCGCCATGGGAGCAAGCTCCATCGCCCTGTTCGCGCGCGTAGGCGGCGGCATCTACACCAAGGCCGCTGACGTAGGCGCCGACCTGGTGGGCAAGGTAGAGGCCGGCATTCCGGAGGACGACCCCCGAAACCCGGGCGTCATCGCGGACAACGTGGGCGACATTGTTGGCGACACCGCAGGCATGGGCGCGGATATCTTCGAGTCCTATGTCGGCTCCATCGTGGCAACCATCGCCATCGGCGCCACCTGGGCGGCCACCAGCACCTACTCCGAACAGACCGCCTACTTTATGAGCCTGCCTCTGTTCATGGTGGCAATCGGGCTCCTCTGCTCTTTTATCGGCATCAAGAGCATTGACTGGCTCAAACAATACAGCCCGGCAGCGGCACTGCGGTACTCCATGATGATCGCAGCCGGCCTCTTTATCGTCCTGGCCCTGGTCTTTATCTGGCTTCTGGGGGTCAACGACGCCCTGGTCGAAGGTGCACATGCAGCAGCGGCAGCGGCCCAGGAAGGGTCCGCGCAACAGGCCAAGTGGTCGGCCCTGGCCGGACGAGCCAATATATGGCTGGCTGTAACCCTGGGATGTCTGGTCGGAGTGGCCATCGGGCTTATCACCGAGTACTACACCGCGGGCAAACCCATCCGCGATATCGCCCGACAGGGTGAAACCGGTCCCGCAACCATCATCATCCACGGACTCGCCGTAGGCATGGAGAGCGTGGTCGCACCCATCATCATGATCTGTATCGGCATCTTCGTGGCCAACTACTTCGCCGGACTCTACGGAATCGGCATCGCGGCCGTGGGAATGCTCGCCACCGTGGGCATAACCATGAGCGTGGACTCCTACGGGCCCATCGCGGACAACGCCGGCGGAATCTCCGAGATGGCCGAGCTGGGACCGGAAACACGCAAGATCACCGACGGCCTGGACGCGCTCGGCAACACCACTGCCGCCATCGGAAAAGGCTTTGCCATCGGCTCAGCCGCACTCACGGCGCTGGCCCTGTTCTCCGCATTCAGCCAGGCCGTAGACGTGGACAACCCGGCCACCGATATCGTCGAGGTACTGGTGGTTAACATCACTCAGCCCAAGGCGGTAATTGGACTCTTCATCGGAGCAATGATCCCCTTCCTGGTGGCGAGCCGCACTATGCTGGCGGTAGGATCGGCCGCATTTGACATGATCTCCGAAATCCGGAGACAGTTTAAAGAGATTCCCGGCCTTCTGGAAGGAAAGGCCAAGCCCGATCCCGCCCGCTGCGTGGACATCGCAACCAAGGGAGCTCTCAAAAAAATGATCCCGCCCGGCGTGATTGCAGTGGCTACGCCTCCTATCATCGGCTTCTGGCTCGGCGGAGCCGTGGCCCTGGCCGGTGCGCTCGCGGGAGTGCTCGCAACCGGAGTGCTGCTCGCCCTCATGATGGCCAACGGAGGCGGCGCCTGGGACAACGCCAAGAAGTACATCGAGGAAGGAAACCACGGCGGCAAGGGAAGCGAAGCGCACCATGCAGCAGTCATCGGAGACACCGTAGGAGACCCCTTCAAGGACACCTCCGGACCCTCCATGAACATCCTCATCAAGCTCATGTCAGTGGTCTCTCTGGTTATCGCACCGCTTCTGTAACAGAGCGAAAAACGCTACTACAAAGCCCGCCGGCAACACCGGCGGGCTTTTTTCATGTCTGCACGTGGCGGGAGATTGTATTTAGTGTAGCGTATCACTCAGTTTGGCCCTTATGAATTCCGTTTAAAGTTTACCGAAGCACCTCTGCGGTGATCTCTCTCCCTCGCCCTTTCAGGGCTCTTTGTTTTTTTAAACCATTTTTCCCAGGGCTCGCGCCCTGGGCTGTAGTCTTTCCGCTCCTTTCAGGGCGCGGATTCGAGGCTGTCGAGTCCCAACGGGACGGCGGCCTAAAGCCCGGGGCGTAAGCCCCGGGGAAAATATTTGACGAATCGAATATAAGCCCTGTAAGGGCGATGCCAAAAATGGCAATTAAATATGACACATTACTTTAGCTTCCTGATACGATGGTCGAGATGAAAGCGGGAGCCGGCCGCCGGTCCGGGGCAGACAGGGATTTCTTTTCCTTCCTCTATCAACGCATTTTGCAGGAAGTTTATTCTTTTTTCGTTCCCGACCATCGCTCGAAGCGGCAGACAAAGTAGGTCTCGTTGTCTTCTATTACCTCGGCGGGCTGGAGGTCGGCGACGAGGTTGCGGAGGCCTTGATCGTCTTTTTCGGTCATGAAGCGCGGATACGCCGCCAGGTAGCGGACGTCGCGGGTGTCGAGCTCGCGCTTGAGCTCTGCGAGCGCTTTTTCGCGTTCGTCGCCGGAAAGACGGAGCCAGACGCGGGGGTGGGTCAGGTATCGGAAGATGGCGCTTTGTTGGACCTCGGGGTCCATGCCCCTGCTTACCAGCCGGAAGATGAGGGGCTTTTCATGGTGCATGTGATAGTAGCCGGCAAGCCGCTTTATGTCCGGGATATGGGGAAGGTTCAGCACGGCGCCGGGAGCGGAGTCCGACTTGATCTCCTCTACGAAGCCGGGCACGGGAAAGCGGTCCAGCTTCAAGGGCGCGTGGTTGTACTCGAGGAGCACGGCCGCAAACAGGGCGCAGTAAAACACGTACGCGCGCCTCTTGGACAAAAGCCCGCCGAGCCAGGCCATGCCGAAGCCCGCGGGCACGGACAGGGCGACCAGCGCCGGACCCAGGTGCCGGACCGGTGTCCTCTCGAAACGGAGCCACGGAAAAATCGCGTGGAAAAAATCGTAAGGCATGGCTGCGGCGTAAGTGCTCGCGCCCGCGTGGAGAGAAGGACCTAGCGAAAGCGCCATAAAGAGCAGGCAAAGCACGATATATATAAAACATCTCCGGAAGTACCGCACGGCTCCGGCCAAGGCCGCGGCAATAAAGACGTAGCCCATAAAGATTTCGTGCCCGCCGATACCGTGGCTCCTGGTAAGCTCGGGGTCGGAGTAAGGCGCGTACTGCGTAAGCCAGGAGTAGGCTTTAAGGTTCCAGCCGGGAGAGACAAAGCCCATGAGGTTTGCCGAGTATTGGACGCGCAGATCGTGCGGCTGTGCGATGGGCACCGGGTTTTTTATCATCTCGGAGAGCACGTGATAGAGAAAGGGCGAGCACACCGCGAGCGTTACTGCGGCGGCGGCGGCGAGCCTGACAAGGGTTGACCTCGTAAGCACTGCCTCCCTCTCCCGCATGGCTGTGTATATTCCGAGAAGGGGCAGGAACAAGACCATGTCCGCGGTGTAGGAAGGAGAGGTATAGAGCAGAAGACAGGCGGAGGCGCTAAGCCCTGCCGCGGGCTTCCAGTCCCTCTCCCGCAAGGTCCTGAGGAAGAAGTAGACGAGAAGGACCACCAGTTCGAGACAGCTTGCATGCACCCGGGTGATGTTCCAGAACACATAGGGACTAAAGGCGAGGACGACTCCAGCCAGGAAGGCGGGCGGCGACTTTTGCACCAGGTATCTCACGAACACAAAGGTTACGTACCCGCGCGCTGTAAAGGAGATGATGATTATGATGTTCAATGCGAGGGGCAGTCCGTGTGCGCCCTTGGCCTCGATTACGGGCAGTACCAGTGCGTCGTAGGGGACCCACATGGGAAACATGGCCATGGAGAAGTCGTAGGGGTAGTTGATAAGGGTATTGGTCCAGGGCCAGGTATGTAGCTCGCACACGGCCTGGTGAAACCACCACAGGTTGTAAAACGCGGTCGAGGTGTCCATGTACTCCGAGATGATGTAAAGCCCGGGAGTGGCCATAACCGGCCAGGTCATAATCAAGGCGAGAACGAAGTACAGAAAAACAACAACGCCGTGCCTCTGCCAGCCGGGTCTTTCAGAGCCTATGGCATCATCTCTCGCCATGTCCCCTCTGGGTTTACGGTATCACCTTGTTGAGAGGATACTCGATTATGCCGGTGGCTCCCGCCTGCTTGAGCCGCGGAACAAGCTCCCGGGCCTCCTTTTCGTCTATCACGACCTCGACCGCCAGCCACTGTTCGTCCGAGTGGGACGCGATGGTCGGGCTTTGCATGGAAGGCAGGAGGCCGAGTATCTTGTCTAGCTTGCTGCGGGGCACGTTCATTTTAAGGCCCGCTTTTTTCTCCGCCTTCAACGCGCCTTGGAGCATGAGCGCAACGGTCTCCATCTTGTCCTGCTTCCACTTGTCGCGATAGGAGTCGCGGTTCGCCACCAGCACCGTCTCGGACTCCATGACCGTGTCCACGATGCGCAGGTTGTTGGCTTTCAAGGAAGAGCCGGTCTCGGTAAGCTCGACAATGGCGTCCGCCAGAAGGGGCGGCTTGATCTCGGTCGCTCCCCAACTGAACTCGACCTCCGCCTTGACCCCGTGGCTCTTCAAAAACTTCCTGGTCATGTTTACCGCCTCAGTGGCGATACGTTTTCCTTCCAGGTCCTTGATCTTCTTGACCGGGCTCGACTCCGGCACCGCCACCACCCAGCGCACCTTGCTGGTGCTCGCTTTCGAGTAAACCAAAGAACAAACCTCTTTGACCTTGGCCCCCTGCTCGCTTACCCAGTCTATGCCCGTGAGACCGCAATCGAGCACCCCGTTCTCCACGTAACCGGCCATCTCCTGGGCCCGGATCAAAAGACACGATATCTCCGGGTCGTCTATGGAAGGTGCCAGGGACCTCTCCCCTACTCTTATCCTCCAGCCCGCCCGTCTAAACAGATCAAAGGTCGCATCCTGCAGGCTGCCCTTGGGAAGGCCCAAAACCAGCTTGCCGGACTCGTCGCATCCTCTCTTGTCTACCATTTAACTCCTCCTCATCTCGCTTATGAAAAAGCCGGACAAAAAAAGTTCCGGGAACCGGCTTACCGGAAAAATGATACCATCTTATAACCTTACTTTCTTGTCACCCTTTCGGCTTCCAGGCGTAAAAAATGATGCTCTTCGGACAGATATAGTTCAGCACTCTCTTCTCCACACCGGCCATAAAGTATGAGAGCATGGCCTTCTCCAGGAACTTGTGGTACCGCCGGGTTACGGGATGGTCCGCCTTTTCCAGCCCGAATATGCACCGGAGCAGCCAGTAAGGCGTATGGAACCCGTGGGAGTGGCGGACCGCGTAAATATGGAACCCCGTCCTGGTAAGCTTCTTCTCCATCTCCTTCGGGGTGAATATCCGGACGTGGCCTCCCGGGTTCTCGAAGTAAAAGGGCTCGATCCACCGGTAGGCCAGCTCGGAAAAGGTTGTGGGGACCGTAACCGCGATCCTGCCTCCGGGCTTCATGATCCTGTAGATGGAAGCGAGTACCCGCAGGTCTTCGTGAAGATGCTCGCACACCTCGGCGCAGATCACCCGGTCGAAGCTGTTCTCGGAGAAAGGAAGACAGAGCACGTCTCCGCGCACCATGTTCCACCGGCCGGGCGCTTTGCCGTCGTTCTCCGCGGCGGTAAACGAGTAAACGACCCGCTTGCACTCCTCCGCGTCGTAGTCCATGGCCATGACCTCTGCTCCCCGCCGAAGCGCCTCGAATGCGTGACGCCCTCCCCCGCAACCGGCGTCCAGAAAATTCACGCCCGGCCGCACGTCCAAAAGATCAAAGTCAACGGTAAGCATGTCGCTTAAGCTCGCCTGCTTCCCGGTATACGTCCGCGGTGCCTTCCGCCATCCCGCGCCAGGTAAACCTCTCCATGACCCGGCGGTGGCCCCGCTCGCCCATGTTCCGCCGGAGCTCGGGGCTTGCAAGAAGACGAGTGATGCTCTGCGCCAGTGCCTTCGAGTCCTTCTTAGGCACTATGATGCCGTCCCCCTCATATCCCACCACCTCGGGAAGAGCGCCCCCGTTCGTGGAAACCACGGGAGTGCCGCATGCCATGGCCTCGGCGGCAGGAAGACCGAACCCTTCATACACGGAAGGGACCACCGCGACCTCAGCCTTCCGGTACTCCTCCGCCAGGCTCTCCGGCGGTATCCGGGCCAGGAACTCGACCCGGCCGTGCAGGCGGTACTTGTCCATGAGCTCGCCGGCAAAAAACTTCCACTTCGAGCACCCGTCCACTACCAGGAGATTCACATGAGAAGGAAGCGTGGACAGGGCCTCCATGAGATACATGATCCCCTTCTTCCGATCCTCGGTGTTGCCAACGAATATGAGGCGGCCGGGTATCTTTTCCGTGCCGTTTCCTCTCGTGAACACGTCTTCGTCCACCCCGTCGTACACGACGCGCATCTTTTGCCGGTCCAGGGAAAAGGTATCAGCCACTGCGTCCGCGGACTCGCGGGAGCCGGAAATCCACAGGTCCATCCTCCTTGCCACCACCTGTTGCATGAAGAAAGGATAGAACACGATGCGGCGGGCCCGCTCGATCAGCCCTTGCGTCTGCTCGAAGTCAGCCGCCCGGTCCATACCCAAAGGATGATGAATGGACGCGACCACCGGCGGCCCGAGCGACTTCATCAGAAGGTGGCCCCACCCCAGGCACTGGTTGTCGTGGATCACGTCGAAGCGTTCTCCCTGCCTGATCAGGCGGGCCAGCACGTTATAGGCCCGCAGGGAAAAAGCGAGCATCTCGGGAAAGAACCAGACCCGGGTGCTTGCGAACTCGAACAGGTTAAGCGGCTGAAAAATGTCCAGGGGGTCCGGCTGTGGCAGCCAGTCCCTTTTGACGGCGTAGAAGTTCTGGTTGGGAATCTTTATGACCCGGGCCCACGGCATGTCCGCAGGATATGGCGGGCCGACCAGCACGGTAACCTCGTGCCCCAGCCGGGCCAGCTCGCGGGTCAGGTAATAAAGATAGATGCCCTGCCCGCCGCTGTACATATTGCCGCGGTAGCTGGTGATGCAGACTTTCATTCCCTGTTGATCCGCGCGGTCTCTAGTCGCTCTCGTCCTGGGGAGGCTCGACCTTGATGCTCCAGATGGTGTAGCCGATCCAGAAGATGAGTCCCAGAATCGTCAAGGTGATCAGGGTCACCGGGACAGCCAGCGCAACGTAACCCGCCTTGCCCCCCGCGAACACCCCGATAATAAATAAAAGACCGAAAACGGCAGTGCCGATGCAGATCAAGCCGCCGTACATCCTTGTTCTGTCCATTTCCCTCTCCCCTTTGAATTTCCGCCACCAACACTGCTTAGCGGCGTTCCTTGTCGGCCGGCCGCCTTCAAATCCATCCCGCGGCTTTCAGCCGCATAACACGGTAGCCCGGATAGCTCGCCTATCCGGGTGCCGGAAGGCACAGGATGATGACCGGGCCGGCCGCCTTCAAAACCATCCCGCGGCTTTCAGCCGCCCGCATAGCAAAGCTTTGCGGGCTACCGGAAAAAATATAAATCTTAAGTCGAACTCCTTATGGCTTTTACGTTCCACTCTTCCTGGACGCCCCTGCCCTTCCCGCTTTAAAGGCCTCGAGGTTTACGTCCACGACCTTTTGGGGGGCCTCTTTTTTGAGCCTTTCCAGCCAGGCTTCCTCCGGGAACGGCAACAGCACGGACATACCTCCCAGGAGCACCACTGTTGCGGTTTTGGAGTTTCCCACCTGGGAGGCTATCTCCAGGGTGTCCAGGATGATAAGCCGGGGGTCCCGTTTTTTCAGGTCTTCTTCTATTCCTTGCGGGTAGGACTGCTCTCCCCTGGCGATGGCGGGCGGCGGAATCCGCTGACTGCTGACCGCCAGCCTGCCGCCCTGTTTCAAGAAAGGCAGCCAGCGCAACGCCTCCATGATCTCGGAAGCCATGAGCACGTCCGCCCGGCCGTCGGGGATTAGGGGCGAGTATACCTTGTCCCCGAACCGGACGTGGCTGGTTACCGCCCCTCCCCGCTGGGCCATGCCGTGCACGTCGCTTTTCTTGACGTCCAGTCCCTGGTCAGCCGCGGTCCGGGCCATGACCTCCGAGGCCAGGATTATACCCTGACCGCCGACCCCCGCCATAAGGATATTGGTCACTTCCATGGTTTAAACTTCTCCTTGCCGGCCCCGTACGATAGCGTCGAACTTGCACACCTGAAGACACACCTCGCAGCCCGTGCAGAAAAGAGGATCAATGCTCACGTATCCCGGCCGCTTCTTTTCTTTGCCCTTTTTGCTGACGTACGTGCCTTCCTCTTCCACCCAGTAAATGCCCGGGCAGGCCACCTTGAAGCATAACTTGCAACCGCTGCATTTCTCCAGGTCCACACTCAAGGGGCTCTTCTTGACCTCTTTGGCCGCAGGGATCAGCATGCACGGTCCCCGGCTTATGATCACCGACGCCTCGTCGGCGGAAAGCTCCTCCTCGACCGCCTGTCTCACTTCGGCAAGGTCATAAGCCTGGACCTCGCGGACCCGGCCGATACCGAGCGAGCGGGCCAATCCCGGCAGGTCCACCGAAGGGCACGGCTCTGAACATGCGTCATATCCTGCGCCGGGATTCCCCTGCCTGCCGGTCATGGCGGTGGTACCGTTGTCGAGGATTATTACCGTGGTCTTGCCGCTGTTATAGGCGATGTCGAGCAAAGGTGTGATGCCGGAATGATAAAAAGTCGAGTCGCCGATTACCGCCACCGCCTTGCCGGAGCCTAATGCCTTTTCCATGCCGAAGCTCTGGCCGACTCCGGCGCCCATGCACAGGCACGAGTCCAGGGCCGACAGGGGCGGAGGCGCGGCCAGAGTATAGCAGCCGATGTCCCCGCACACGAACACCTTGAACTCTCCGAGCGCGGTAAAGAGTCCCCGGTGGGGACAGCCGGGACACATGATAGGAGGCCGCGCCGGCACCTCCGGGTCGGGCGCGGAGCCTTCCAAAAGAGACTTGCCCGAGATGGCGGCCTCCACTGTGGCGGGAGAGAGCTCGCCGCACACGGGAAGGACCTCCTTCCCGGTTACGGAGATGCCCATGCCCCGGATGTAATCCTCCAGGAAAGGGTCGAGCTCCTCCACCACGTAGAGCTTGTCCACCATGCCGGCGAACTTCTTGATCATCTCTTCCGGGAGGGGCCAGACCATGCCGAGCTTCAAGAAGCAGGCGTCGGGGAAAGCCTCGCGTGCGTACTGGTAGGCCACGCCCGAGGTTATGATGCCGATGGACTTGTCTCCCTCTTCGATCCGGTTTTCGGGGAAGGAGTCGGCACCCTGCCGGAGGTCTTTCATCCTTTGTTCCACCACAGGATGTCTTTTGCGTGCGAACGCCGGGAGCATGACCCACTTGGGAGGGTCCTTTTCCCAGGCCTTTTCCTGCGCCGGCTCTTTGCGCTCTCCGGTATCGGCCAGTCCCACCCCGTGGGATATGCGGGTGGTGGTCCGGACCAGCACCGGGCAGTCGTACTTCTCGGAGAGCTCGAAAGCCAACCCCATGAACTTGAGACACTCCTCAGAGTCGGAAGGCTCGAGCATGGGCAACTTGGCCGCGCGGGCATAGTGTCGGTTGTCCTGCTCGTTCTGGCTCGAATGCATGGCCGGGTCGTCAGCGTTTACAATCACCAGTCCGCCCTTGATGCCGGTATAGGACAG
>JAWOBU010000273.1:0-4517 GCA_046484135.1 bacterium | reverse complement strand
CTTTTGAGTTTTGCTCAGACTCTTCCACCCCGGAAATTTCGCCTTGAGTTGATTTTTCACCGACCTCTTGATATCTTTTTCATGCATGGAAAGCCTCCCTGTAATGTTTTTCGTACATTCCATTATACAGGCTTTTCATGCATAAACCTACAGTTTTATTGCTTATTCAGCAATTTTTTTAAACAGGCTTTTATAGCTCTCGCCTGGATATTCTTTCGCACTCTTGTTAAAATTTAGCGAGGCCGAGTTCCGGTTTTGAACCCCCGGAAACCGTCGGTGAATGCGAAAGACCCCTCTCAAGGAAGGATTTCCATGGCCGGAAAAGACTATAAAAAGCCGGACCATTATGCGGACCGTGCCAAAAAAGACGGCTACGCCGCAAGGAGTGTTTACAAGCTCCGGGAGATAGACGACAAGGAGGGTCTTGTCCGGCCCGGCAACCGGGTCCTTGACCTGGGGGCTTCCCCCGGCTCCTGGATGCAGTACCTCTCGAAAAAGGTGGGCAAAAAGGGCCTGGTGGTGGGAGTGGACATAAAGCCCCTGGCCACCAGCCTCCCGGAAAACGCCCGCTTCCTGGAAGCCGACGTTCACGAGCTTTCCCCCGAAAGATTGAAAGAGTACGCCCCCCGGTTCGACCGGGTGGTCTGCGACATGCTGCCCAACACCATCGGCCACAAAGACTCCGACCACCTGCGCTGTATCGCGCTTGCCGAGTCCGCGCTTTTACTGACCGACCGGGTGCTCCGGCCGGGAGGCCATTTCCTCATCAAGGTACTCCAGGGTTCCGAGTTCGAACAGTTCCGTGATATGCTGAAAGAGCGCTATGACAAGGTTAAGATCAAAAAGCCGAAGAGCTCGCGCAAGATAAGCCGCGAGGTCTACCTGTTGGGTCTCGGCAAGAAACCTGAAAAAGGGAAGGATCAAGATGACGGGGAGTAAGAAGAAAAGCGCAAAGAAAACCTCCAAAAAGAGCGCGGGAAAAAGCACCAGCCAATCCAAAAAGGCCGCCTCGAAAAAAAGCTCGAAGACCGTCTACACCCGCTACGGCCCTATCTACCCCACCGCCCGGGAGATCAAGACCATAGGCGTTCTCACCGGCGGGGGGGACTGTCCGGGACTCAACGCGGTGATCCGGGCGGTGGTGAAGACCGCCATCAACGTGTATGACTGGGCGGTGTTCGGCTTCGAGGACGGGTTCGAGGGAATGATCCTGCCGGGCAAGTACCAGTTCCTGGACTTTGCCGCGGTGCGGGGCATCCTCCATCTGGGCGGCACCATCCTGGGCTCGACCAATCGCGGGGACCCCTTTGCCTACCCCGTCGAGAAAGGGGGCAAGCTGGTGCCCATGGACTGCTCCGACATGGTGGCCGAGACCTATAAACGCCATAACCTGGACGCCCTGGTGGTGATCGGCGGAGACGGGACCCTCCACATCGCCCACCGACTGCAGGAGGAACACGGGCTCAACGTGGTGGGGGTCCCCAAAACCATTGACAACGACCTGTCCGCAACCGACGTGACCTTCGGGTTCGACACCGCAGTGGCCACCGCCACCGAGGCCATAGACAAACTGCATACCACCGCGGAGAGCCACCACCGGATCATGTTCGTCGAGGTCATGGGAAGGGACGCCGGCTGGATCGCGCTCCACGCCGGACTCTCCGGGGGAGCCGACGCCATCCTCATACCCGAGATTCCCTATGATATCACCCGGCTGGTGGAAAAGATCAGACACCGGGAGGAACTCGGGTGCAAGTCCTCCATCGTGGTGGTGGCCGAAGGCGCCCGACCCGCGGGCGGTGAAGTGGCTGCGAGGCGGAGCGCCAACCCGCCCTTCGACCTCCCCCGTCTGGGTGGAGCCGCCCAGCGGGTGGCCGACCAGATCGAAAAGCTCATGGCCAAGGAGACCCGCGTTACCGTGCTCGGGCACGTCCAGCGAGGGGGATCGCCCACCTGCTACGACCGCTCGCTCGCAAGCCGCTTCGGAGTGGCCGCCGCCCATGCTGTGGCCCGGAAAGACTTCAACACCATGGTCGCGCTCCAGGGCTCCGGCATAAACTCGGTGGCCTTGAAGGAAGCGGTGGAAAGCCAGAAGTTCGTGGACCCGCAAGGAGAGATGGTCCGGGCCGCCCGCGCCGTGGGCATAGACTTCTGCGCCGCAAAAAGATAAGACCGGATTATCTTTCCTCTCGCCTTCCTTCAAGCGGAGCCGCCGGCCTTTCATGCCGGAAGAGCCGGCTCCTTCATGATAAGGTCTACATCCGGGTGCTCCGGAACCACGTCTCCCACTGTTACCGCCTGTTTGGGATCGCCTCTATCAGGCCCTCCCTCAACCGGGCAAGCGCGATCTGTCCAAAAAGGCACGACCACCCATTTAGAACACTGCCCCCCTCTCCTGCCGGTCCAAGCCGGGCCGGCAGCCGGAAACCCGCGTCCTTTATGCCGCAACAGGATTCTTTAAAACGCCTGCACACTCCTTATCGGCTCCGTAACCGATACTCAAGAGCAATCTCCCCAATAAAATTAAAGAAAACATTCACACCAAACATCAACTCGAAAGAAGTTGCGAAGATGCTGCCTGCGTTATGACTTAACTGGAACAGGCCGCCCCCACCCTGCTATAATGAAATCAAAGGATGATAAAATGCGCATAGCCTTTATTGTCTGCAGGTTCCCCGCCCCTTCGCAGACTTACATACTGGACCAGATCACGGGGTTGCTGGACAGGGGGCACGAGGTGGACATCTATCCCACTTACGTGGATCAAGATGAAAACGTGCACCCGGATGTCCGGGCCTATAACCTCCTGTCCCGGCTGACCCCTAAAAAAAGCATACCGGAAAAAAGAGGGGAAAAGCTCGTCAAAGCACTCAGGACTTTATGGCCCGCTTTCTCCAAGGACCCCGCCTTAACCTTGCGGGCCGGCAACCTGTTTTACCACGGCAGGAAGTCTCTCCAGATTGTTATCCTGGCCGAAGCCTTTGCCGGAAAAGAGCCGTACCATATCGTCCATGCCCACCACGGCAGCGAGGGGATTACCGTTCTGCCGTTACGGAAAATCCTTTCCCACTCTCCTCCGCTCGTAACATCCTTTTACGGGCTTGACCTCTCCTGCGTGGTCCAAGATAAAGGAAAGGATTATTACAAACAGCTCTTTCAGGAGAGCGACCTTCTTTTGCCGCTCAGCAGGGATTTCGAAAACAGACTTCTCCAGCTCGGATGCCCGCCCGAGAAGATAAGAATTCAGCCTCTTTGCATAAGGCTGTCCAAGTTCCGCTTCCGGGAACGCAAGTTCCCCGAGGACGGCGTAATCCGCATCCTGAGCGTGGCCCGACTGGTGGAGAAAAAGGGCCTGGAGTACGCGTTGCACGCCCTGGCGCTGTTCAAGAAACACAGGCCCGGCGTTAAGTTTATCTATCGCATCATCGGTGAAGGCCCTTTAAGGGACAAGCTCCTGTCGCTTCGGCAGGAGCTGGGGCTGGAAGACGAGGTGGAGTTCTTGGGGGTTCGCTCTCACCGGGAGGTCCCGGAGTTTTTCGACGAATCCCACCTTTTCCTGCTGCCCAGCGTAAAGGCTGCCAACGGGGACGAGGAAGGCACACCGGTTTCCCTGATGGAAGCCATGGCATCGGGTGTGCCCGTGGTCTCCACCTTCCACTCCGGAATCCCGGAGGTGGTGGAACACGGCAAGACCGGCTTCCTGGTGCCGGAGAGAGACCCGGAGGCCCTGGCTCAAAAGCTCATCCGACTGGTGGACAACCCCGACAGATGGGCAAAGATGGGAAGAGCAGGACGGGAAAAGATAGAAAAAGAACATGAGCGCGAGGCAGTGGCGGAAAAATTGGAGAAGCTCTACCGGGAACTCGTAAAAGACGAATAAAGACGGCCGGCCGGAAAACGTGGAGTTCCCCCAAAATTTCTCGTTTAACTTTCTCGTCCTCTTTGAAAACACACAAGCTGCCGGGGCGCGCATTTGCCGCGGACTTTGGTGTAGGGCATGACTCCCTTCCGGAAGCCGGCCCGCTCAACCCTCGGAAGATGGGGTGACCTCCATTGCCGGTACGCGAATTTGTCCATCAAGCCCACACAACCCCCGAAAGATGGCCCACACAACTTGTTGTGTGGGGATCGAAGATCATGGGAGAATGCGCTTCTGTTGGTAAAGTACATGAAGAAGGCCGGATGGTTTGATGCCGGAGGGGTGCGGCAAACATCTTTTACAATGTACCTGCAGACCCACTTCGTGAGTCTGCCCACACAACGAGTTGTGTGGGCTATCCGGATGGCCGAGTTGTGGGCTGGTCAATGGCCGAGGATGGGCTATTATGGTGGCTGAGTGGTTCAATCCATTTGACAGAGAGTTGTATGTTCTACGATTGGAAACAAAGACATATCGGTCACTTTCCCTTTTACAGTATTTTCTTCCTGAATTTCAGCCGGTAGCGCATATTGCTCAACTTTTTGCTGAATGATTTCTGTTTTTACTTCGCGGTTCGAAAGTCCCATAACAAGCACGG
>JAWOBU010000271.1:0-9778 GCA_046484135.1 bacterium | reverse complement strand
CTGCCAGGACGTGCATGGCCATGATGCCCACGATACATTCGTCCGCATCAGGAACGACCCGTTCCGTCATAATGCCTGCCAGGCGCGCTATAATAACGAGCATGAACACGGCAAGCCCCAAGCGGCGGAGGAAGAGAGGCTCGAAGAAATTATCTTTTAAAAAGGGCATGTATTTTCCTTTATAAAACGGTGAGAATAAAAGTATAGCACATGGTGGGATCAGCGGAACAAGCGGAAAGCAAAAGAGAAGCACAGGCCTCTTTAGAGTCCATCTGTCAAAGCGCAAAAGCCGGGATCGAGCTCGTGTTCTCCGATAAAGGAATTGAATGTTCGGAGAGGCAAATCACTCCTCCGGGACCGACCGGCATGTTCAGCTTATCGAGAATCGGGAAATGCCGTACATCCTCCTTTTTGGGGGTGGCCGATTTTTTTATTTCCAGTGGATATATGGTGCCGTCCCGGATGATGAGTAGGTCTATCTCCTTTTGGTCCTTGTCCCGATAGAAGTAGAAAGGCGCACTCCGTCCGTTGTGCCAGTAGCTTTTAAGAATTTCAGCCACCACCCAGGTCTCGAAAACAGCTCCGGACATGGCGCCGGCCTCCAGAGTCTCCGGAGTAGACCATTCCGTCAAGTAAGCGCACAGGCCGGTGTCCAGAAAGTAAAGCTTGGGAGTTTTGACCACTCGCTTGGTCACGTTGGTGTGGTATGGCTCCAGGAGATATACCAGCCCGGACGCCTGAAGGATCGAGAGCCAGCTTTTAGCGGTGTTGGGCGCAACATCGGCATCTCTTGCCAGTTCGGACATATTGAGGAGCTGGCCGGTGCGGGCGGCAGAGGCGCGGAGGAAACGCAGAAAGCTCATCTCGTCGCCAACACGGGCGAGATCGCGAACGTCCCTTTGCAGATATGTCTGGACATAAGAGCCGTAGAACAGGTCGCGGTCCACGTCATCCCAAATGGCGATGGCAGGAAAAGACCCGCGCCATATTAACTTGAACAACTCTTTCAGAGTAAGGGGCTCCCGTTGCCTGGCCCGCTTTTGGACCTCCTTGGGAAAAGGCAGGAAGGGAGAGACCTTGTCGCCTTGCCCCAAAGCTTCCCCCCGGGAGAAGCCAAGTAGATTGATGATTCCGACCCTGCCGGCCAGGGACTCGGATATCCCCTCCATCAGTTGAAATTGCTGCGAGCCTGTGAGCCAGATCATACCGGGCTTGCGGTCCTTATCCACCGTCATCTTGATGTACGGTAGTAGGCCGGGGGCATACTGGATTTCGTCAATAAGCACAGGCGGCGGGAACCTTTGCATAAAAAGAGCCGGGTCTTCCTGAGCCAGGCTTAGAATCATGGGATCGTCGAGAGTGACGCAGGTCCTATCTTTGCCCTTCAGCTTTTGGAGCAGGGTGGTTTTGCCCACCTGCCTGGCACCGGTCAACAGGATGACGGGCATTTGCCTGGCGCTTTTCTTTACGTAGTTTTCCAGTGTTCTTTTTACATACATGCTACAAGTATCGTCCAATTTGCAGTATAAATGCAATATAGACGGTACCTGTCTGCTTGTCAAGAGAGGGGCAAAAAGATTTTATAGCTCGGTATGCCCCTGGAACTCTTCTGCAAAGTGGTTATATTATATAATGCGCCAAGTCGTACAGGCGGCCGCGGCCTCTTTCGGGGCCGAGGAAAGTCCGGGCTCCACAGGACAGGGAGCTGGGTAACGCCCAGGGGGAGAAATCCCACGGAAAGTGCAGCAGAAAGCAGACCGCCCCGGGACTTCGGGTCTCGGGGTAAGGGTGAAAAGGTGGGGTAAGAGCCCACCGCGGTCCGGGTGACCGGGCCGGCACGGCAAACCCCTCCCGGAGCAAGACCGAATAGGGCAGCGTTTGAGGGTGGTCCGCCCGAGGTTGCCGGGTAGGTCGCTTGAGGAGCGGGGTAACTCGCGTCCCAGATGAATGGCCGCCACTCCCGGAAATCCCGGGGAGCACAGAACCCGGCTTATGTACGGCTTGGCGTGTTTTTTATGTCTTTTCGGGGGCAAATGATAAGTTGAAAATACAGGGGAGAGCACGAAAGACTTAAGTTGCGAGTTGAACTCATTCGTACCGTAATCATGAATTTTAAGGCTATTTGTTTAGCTCGTTGATCTTTTTCTCTACCAGGTCGCGGATTTCGTTGAGCCGCCCTTCGCTCTCCGCCTCGAAACGCATCACCAGCATGGGCTGGGTGTTGGACGCCCTCACCAGGCCCCAGCCGTCGGGAAAGACGAGCCTGACACCGTCCACGTCAATGGTCTCGTAGCCCTGCGACTTGAAGTGCTCGGAGGCTTCCTTCACGATGTCGAACTTGCGCTCGTCGCTGCTTTCGATCCGGAGCTCGGGCGTGTTATAGGTCTTGGGAACTTCTTTCATCATGTCGGAGAGCTTGCGGTCCCAGCGGGACAGTAGCTCGAGGAGCCGGCAGCCCGCATACACTGCGTCGTCGAACCCGAAGAACCGGTGCTTGTAAAAGATGTGGCCCGACATCTCGCCGCCAAGCGCGCCGTTCTCTTGTTTGAGCTTGGCCTTGATAAGGGAGTGGCCCGCCTTCCACATGATCGCCCGGCCGCCGTGCTTCTCGATGTCGTCGAAAAGAAGGTGGGAACACTTGACCTCGCCCACGATGGTCGCGCCCGGGACTTCCTCCAGCACCGCACGCGCAAGCAACATGAGAAGCATGTCCCCCCACACGATGCGACCCTCGTCGTCAACCACCCCGATCCGGTCACCGTCTCCGTCATAGCCGATGCCGACTTGAGCGCCCGTCTTCCGGACCGTAGCGATGAGCTCCTGCACGTTCTCTTCAACCGTGGGGTCCGGGTGATGATTGGGGAACCTCCCGTCCATGTCCGTGTAGAGCTCGTGGACCTCGCAGCCCAGGTTTTTTAAGATAGGAGCGGCCACCGGTCCGGCGGTCCCGTTGCCCCCGTCTATCACCACCTTGAGCGGCTTCTCGAGCTTGATGTTTTCCGAAACCCACTTGATGTACATGTCGCGGACCGGCTTGTCCAGGACTTTTCCTTCGCCTTTGGGAAAGTCCTCCTGCTCGATGATCTCCCGGAGCTTCTGGATGTCCGAGCCGTAGAGGGTCTCCTTGCCTACGCTTATCTTGAAACCGTTCTGGTCCGGCGGATTGTGCGAGCCAGACACCTGGATGCCGCCGTCCACCTCCAGGTTGAACAGGCTGAAGTAGACCATGGGAGTGGTAACCACCCCGATGTCCCACACCTCGATCCCGGACTCGGTCATACCCTGCATGACCGCCTTGGAGAGATCGGGCGAGCTCAGCCGGCAGTCGCGTCCCAGTGATGCCTTGCTTCCGCCGTGGTCTTTGAGCATCCGGGCGAAAGCCCGTCCCAGCTTGCGGGCGAAGTCCTCGTCATAGTCTTCATAAACCACGCCGCGAATGTCATACTCCCGGAATATCTTGTTCTTGTACATGTTTTGAATCTCCCTTATAAGGCTGTAATTGTACGTGCGAGCGGCTTCCCTCGCGATTTAAACCCTTGATTTCGCTTCTATTAGAAGCGCTAAACCGCTTTAACAAGCATGTACTTTTTCTTCCCCGACCTTAACACGAGCATGGACTCGGAGGCCAGGTCGGCAAGGCTGACCTGGCGGTCGGGCGAGTCAGCGCGCAGGTTGTTTACATAGGCTCCGCCTTGCTGGACTGTCCGGCGGGCCTCGCTCTTGGACTTGGACAGGCCGGTTTCCGCCATGAGTTCGGTCAGAGCGATGCCTTGTTCGAGCCGGGTTTTTTCGACCCGGGCGCTGGGCACGTCCGCGAACACCGCTTCCAGGTCCCGGTCATTCATGTCTTTTATCTCTCCACCTCCGAACAGTGCCTGGCTGGCGCGGACCGCCTTGTCAGCTTCATCTTTGCCGTGGACCAGGGAGGTGACCTCATAGGCCAGCCGCCGGTGCGGCTCCCGCTTTTCCGGCTCCTTCTCGAGCGACCCGGCCAGCTCCTCGATCTCGTTCATGGGCACGAACGTGAAAATCTTAAGCCAGTTAATAACGTCCCTGTCGTCAGACCGGACAAAGTACTGGTAGAACTCGTAAGGCGAGGTCCAGGCAGGGTCGAGCCATATGGTGCCGGCCTCGGTCTTGCCGAACTTAAGCCCGGATGAAGTGGTAACCAACGGAGTGATGATTCCGTACGCTGTTTTCTGCCTGAGCTTCCGGATAAGGTCTATCCCGGCGGTGATGTTTCCCCACTGGTCCGAGCCGCCCATCTGGAGCACGCAGTCATAGGTGTCGCAAAGGTGGAGAAAGTCGTAAGCCTGGAGAAGCTGGTAACAGAACTCGGTAAAGCTCATGCCTTCGTCGCTCTGGAGCCGGGCGCGTACCGACTCTTTGCCCAGCATCTCTCCCACCCGGAAGTACTTGCCCACGTCGCGGAGGAAGTCTATAAAAGAAAACTGCGTGAGCCAGTCCGCGTTGTTCACCATGAAAGCCGAGTTCTCGCCGCAGTCAAAGTCCAGAAAGCGCGCAAGCTGTCCGCTGATGCCCTCCAGGTTCCGGGCCAGGTCGTCCTTGGACAGTAAAAGCCGCTCCTTGGTCTTGCCGGAGGGGTCGCCGATCATGCCGGTGCCGCCGCCGGCCACTGCAATGGGCCGGTGGCCGTGTTGCTGAAGCTGGGCCATCATCATGATCTGTTTCAGGCTCCCGATATGGAGACTGGAGGCAGTGGGGTCAAACCCCACGTAGTACGTGACCATCTTCTCCCGCATCAACTCGCGCAAACCGGGGTCGGTCATCTGTAAGTCAAACCCTCGATCTAAAAGCGTACCGATCGCGTCTTCCATTACCTTTTTTACTCCTTGGCGTTAACTCTTTTACTGCCTGAGATTATATAATAATTTTCGGGAGCGCTTAAATTCAGCTCCCGGTCGGTTTTGCGGACACGGGTATCTAAGCTAGACTATTTTAGCTGACTAAGCCAAGAGACGATATTGTGTTTTCGCAGTTGTGCTTTAAGGAGGACAGGTGTAGTTGTCGGAACCTGATGTGATAGTTATCGGAGGCGGCCTGGCCGGGCTTTCCGCTGCCGCTCTGCTGAGCCGTGCCGGGGCTTCGGTGGTCCTGGTGGAAGAAGAGCATGAGCTGGGCGGGCGCATGCAGAGCCTTCTGGTGGAAGGCTTCCGTATGGACGCCGGTCTTCATTGTTTCCATTACTCGGACGATGGTCCCCTGGCGGACTTGAGCCGCGAGCTTTCCCTGGGCCTTTCTTTCATCTTTTGCGAGAGCCCGAGCTATATATTAAAGGGCAAAAACCGTCTTCCCATCCCGCCGGGCGCTACTGCGGACCCCGAGCGGGTTCCGGGTTTCAGCGAGGACGAGGCGTCCCGCATCCGGTCGTGGTTTGATCTCATCATGGATTCGGACCCGGAAGAGTGGAAGAAAAAAAGCGTGGCCGAGTTCCTTTCTCACACCGGCATGGCCGAAGACGAGCTTATAAAAGATTATGCAGGCGCTTTCTGCCTGACTTTGATGGGAAGAGACCCCGCAGAGGTGTCCGCGAGCCTTGCCATCTCCCACAGCCGGGCGGTGGGCCATCCGGGCTTTCACGTATCCGTCATAGAAGGCGGCCCCGGCAGGCTGGTGGAAGCGCTTTCGCACCGGCTTTCCGAAAACAACGCCGGTATTGTACTCGGCTCGCGGGTCCAGTCCATCGAGCTCCGCGACAAACAGGTTAGGCGGGTTGTTACTTCGTCGCAGGAGTACAGGCCCGAGGCGGTGGTTTACACCGGCAGCCTGTCCGCTTTGCCGGCGCTTATCAGCGGCGACGGTCCTTCCACCGGCCTGGTCCGTAAGAGCAAGCGCCTCCGTCCCGTCTCCGGCATATCGCTCGAGTACGGCCTCAACTCCTCGGTAACCGACGTGGAGGGCGTTATGATCTCGCCTGCGGAAGGTGTTATCGGTAGATTCCCCACCAACCTGGACGCTTCCCTGGCGCCGGAGGAGTGCCAGATTTCAAGCTGGCTTCTGCTGGCTCCTTCCGCTGACCTTTCCGAGGTCAAATCCACCCGCTCTCATATCAAAAGGCTCAAGCGGATAGTGAGCGGCCAGTTCCCGGAGCTCCCGGGCCAGGCCAGATGGGAGCGCCTCCGGGTCATACCGTCCATCCTGGAGGCCGGGCCTTTTTCGTCTCTTACTGATGACAAGAAGTTCACTCCGCGATTCCGGCAGATCACGAACATATTCGTGGCGGGAGACGGCGTTGCGTCTGCCGGCGTGTTGTCCGGCGTAGCGGCGAGCTCGGCCATACAGGCGGCAAAGCTTACGAAGGATTACCTGGAGAAGCAGATGTGCGAGCGACTTTAGTCGCGATTAAATCGCTTGCTGTTGGAGTATGACAGGTCAAGAAGTAGGAGTTTCAATGCCCACAATAGGAATGGCCGGCTCGACCTTGATGCTCATGTCCTGGAAGGAGGCCCTGTACGAGGCCATAAAGCACGGTTTCCAGGCGTTCGAGATTTACGGCGAGTTCCCCCAGTGCATCTGCGAGCGGGTGAGCGAGAAAGAAAGAGCGGAGGCCAGGCAACAGATCGAGTCTTCCGGCATAAGCCTTGCCGTACACGCTCCCTTTACCAGCCTTAACATCGCGGCCTTGAACCCCGGCATCAGGCGTGAGTCCGTCCGCCAGAAAAAAGCCGCGGTGGACCTGTGCGCAGACCTTGCCGGAACCGCGGTCATCCTGCACAACGGCGAGTACGTTTACTCGGAACGCCTGCGGGACAAGGCCCCCGAGGCATTCCGGATGCAGTGGGACCTGAACCTCGAGTCCCTCGCCGAAATCAGCGAGCACGCGCAAAACAGGGGAGTAGACCTCTGCCTCGAGAACATCGGCTTCGAACCGGAGCACATGGACCGGTGCGTGGACGACCTTCTCGAAATAAGGGAGCAGGTGCCGGGCCTCTCTTTGTGCCTGGACATCGGGCACGCCCGCCTGAACGAGGAGCTCGAGTACGCCATAGCCCACATGAGGCCTTTCACCCGCCATATCCACTTCACCGACAACCTGGGCGAACGCGACGACCACATGGAGATAGGGGAGGGCAACTTCGACTATACTCCCTATCTCGACTACTTCCGCCATTTTCAGGGCATCATTACCCTGGAAGTGGTCAAGATCGGAAAAGACCCCGCCCCCGCGGTTGCCGGCAAGAAGTACGTGGAGAAGCTTCTGGAAATCTGAGGGGGGAAATGCTCATCCCGACTTCCGTCACTCGCACAATCATAGGTTAATTAAAGCTCGGAACTCGTCGGTCAAGGCGCGGGCCGGTAATGCTCAACAAGAAGCTCCTTTACCGGCTCCGGCGAATCCTTCAGAAGCCCGGCATAGAGCTCCTTCCACTTTTGCCTCATCTTCGGGTCGTCGGATTCGGCGAGCGGCATGTAGTAAAAGAGCCTGCCGTAAAGGGGCAGTTCGATGTGATAGTCGCGCTTGAGGCCGTAGAGGGCCAACTCCTGAGCTCGTTTTTGATAGTCGAATTCCTGCTTCTGGTAATCCGGCAGCTTGTCCGGCATTTGCTGGAGGATTATGATAAGCGCCAGCGAGGTCCGGGGATCGCTTTTCCAGAAGTCGTACTCTCCTTTTACCGCTCTCTCCACGTCTTCGCGGAAGCGGTCGGCAGCGTCTCCTTTTATCTTTTTGTCTTTGAACCACAGGTCTATCTTTGCCTTTTCTACGCTGGAGGGCCGGAAGTCGCCGTACCAGTAGGAGATGACATTATCCGCCCTTTTCTTGACGAGCGCCGCTCCCACTTCCTGGTAGAGGAAAACGATCGCCAGGACACCGAAGCCCAGCGACAGTACCGCGGATATCACTGCCGAGGGTTGCAGCCACCATCTTTTCAGCTTGATGGGCGCTGAGGCCACTTCTTTGGGGAACAGCTTGAATATACGATAGACCCCTACGGAGAAGAGGAAGTTGGCCAGGATAAGCCCGGCCACGCAAAGCAGTCCGTAGATGTCCACGCTGAAGTTGAGCAGGACCAAGAGGGCGCCCACGATGGCCACGATGGCCATTCCTACGGGAAAGGTCTGTCTTTTGGGATTGAACTTCATGATCCACTTGGGCAGGAAATTCACTTCCGCTTGTGCATAGAACTCGCGGGGCACTGCCAAAAACACGGCGTTAATCGAGGTTATCGCACCTCCCAGGGCGGCCAGGTTCAGGTAGTGCTTGAACCATTCGGGTAAGTACTTTATGCCTGTGTCCACCAGGGCCAGCCGGGAGATGTTCATCTCGTTCACGGTCATAGAGCCGGACACCACCCATCCTACTCCCACGTACATGAGAATTATAATCAGAAGACCGATGATGATGGTAAGCGGAATGTTCCGGCGAGGATTGTCAACCTCGTCTCCCAGCTCGCCGATGATATTGAAGCCGGTGTAGGACAGGGCCGCTATAATGCTGGCCTCCACGAACCCTCCCACACCGTGCTCGACCGGAAGCCCCTGGGAGAAATCGGGATTTCCACCGCCGATCAGGGCGGCAATAATCACGATCAAAAGGGCGCTCCCGAACTGGAGAACTGTAGCGATCTGGAACTTTTCCGAGGCCATGATCCCCAGCGCGTTGATGCCCCAGGTAAGACCGATAATTCCCAGCCCCACCAGCGGCCGGAAGTAATGGGGAGAGTTGGGAAGATAGGAACCGCGTATGTAGTCGGCCACGCCAATGGCAACCGTGGCGGTGGAACCAAGGGCGCCGATCACCACCAGCCAGCTTGCCACCCAGCCCGCTTTGTTGCCGAGAAGGCTCTTGGTGTAGTAAAACCCTCCCCCGTCCGCGGGTATGGTCGTGCCCAGGGAAATGGCAACCAAGGTCCCGAACACCGCGGGCAGAGAAGCCAGGAGAAAGGTGAAGGGAAGGTACGCGCCGGTCTTGGCTCCCATGGACCCTACTATCACAAAAATCCCCACCCCGATGACCGCGCCTACTGTAACACAAATGGCCCCCGGCAAACCCAACTTCTTTTCAAAACTTATAAGTTTCATAGTGCATCAATTTTATTCATAAAGAGGGGTAGAGATCAAACGGATGTTCATGAAAGCGTTTGCAAAGCTTTGGCCGCAATGATATTAATACAATTATGGCTCGGCGGTTGCGGGCCATAGAAGAAGTTTAAGAATCCTTTTTTAGTGGGGGTGGAGTTATCATGAGGAGATACTTGATTTTCTTTTTTCCCGTGCTTTTCGTCTTGTGCTTGAGCGCCGTGCCGGTACATGGCGCCTGGCAGAACGACGAGGAGATCGAGGAGTACCTGGAGAAGGTAGAGGAAGAGCGGAAGAAAGAGAAGAAAAAGGAACGGGAAGAGCGGCTGGCCGACCCCCATCGGAGACTGCGGCCTTACCAGACACTGGAGGAGATAAACGAAGAGCTTGACAAGCTTCTTTCGGACCATCCTAAGCTCTTCACCGGCGGGACCTACGGCAAGAGCGTGGAGGGCCGCGACCTGCGCTGGATCAGGATGAACCCCGGCGAAGGCTCTGACAAGCCCGAGCTTTTGATTTCGGCCAACATCCACGCCCAGGAGATGGCCGCGGGCCAGATGGTGATGTATCTTCTGCGTTATTTCGCGGAGAACTACGGCGATGACTGCAAGGCGACCCGGCTAGCCAACTCCGCTGACATCTACTTTGTGCCGGTCATGAACCCGGACCGCATGGCCAAGACCGCCAGGATGCAGTCCAAGTACGGGATCACCGGTTTTCTCCGGAAGAACAAGCACGA
>JAWOBU010000210.1:0-8061 GCA_046484135.1 bacterium | reverse complement strand
GCTTTATGGACTCCCTCTTATAGGTGTAGGAGATGTGGATGGACCCGTCTTCCTCTTTGCAGAGCGACGGGTAGGAGTACTCGCCGGGAGCGGTCTCCAGGTCCTTTACCACCTCCCAGGTTTTCCCGCCGTCGTCCGAGACCGCGAGCGATAGCGGGGTCCGGTCATCCTCCGAGTTGTTGAAGGCAAGCAGGAGTTTCCCGGAGTCCATCTTTATCATGTCCGTGCCCGCGTTGGGGTTCGGCAGAGCGGTCTGCTCCGGCTCCGTCCAGGTGCGGCCTCCGTCATGGGACCTGGTCTCCCAGACCCTTTTTTCCTTGAACCAACTGTCGCCGGTGCGCATTGTTGCATAGAGGTTGCCCGGAGACAGCTCGACCACCGAGGCCTGGATGTTACCGGGGTTCGAGCACACCTCGGCCACGTGTTCCCAGTTGTGGCCGTCCTCCGACTCCATGAACTCCGAACACCACTTGTTCTCGCTGTAAAGAGGAAGCAGGATGCGGCCGTCCGAGAGCTTTACCGGATGGTTCCTGGTCATCCATCCTCTTTTGTTGCGGAGGATACGGACGTCGCTCCAGGTGCGGCCCGAGTCTTCCGAGGTCCGGTACTTAATCTTGGCCCAGTTCCAGCCCAAGCCGTGTATGGTTACGTAAAACAGCCAGGTCGTGCCGCCGTCCGCGAACAAAACCGGGTTGCCCTCAGACTTGCCCGGCGTGTCCGCTATCACGCGGGGCCCTTCCGAGGCCGCGTACCAGGCGCTCATCACAGTGCCGTCCGGCATCTGGTAGATGCTGGACCCGTGGTTGGAAGGAAGCCGGTCAGTGGGCGGGAATATAAGACCCGACATCAAAAGACCGCTGTCTCCGCCCTTTGCCGGTTTAACGTCCATTTTGTCCTCCGCCTGCAAGGGGCCTGACAAAGACAAGCCCGAAAACAAAAGTAAAGCCCCAAAAAAACGCATAGCGTGCCGGCCGAGCCGCCGCCGGTGTGTAGTTGTCATGGTTTACGACCTCCTCCTTCTTTGAATGCGTGTTGAATATTTATTCTACCAGACAAAAACGACTTTCAGCCAATGTTTTTAACTCTGCGGAAAAATTTCCCGAACAGCTTTTAAGCCGCCCGCCCGCTCGCCGGTTTTGCCAGGCCTGTATATGTGTGTTAAATTCCACTTTATGGCAAAAACAGCAATCAGTTCTTTCCGTTACCGTTCGCGCGTTCTTCTGGTCTGTCTGGTGCTCGTCTCGTTCGCGGTCTCCGGCTGTCCCAAGCTCCAGCGGTTTATAAACGAGGTGAAATCCGGGGTAGAACAGTCCACTTCTCCTGAAGACAAGTCAAAAAAACAGCAAGTGGATGCCATGACCCACTTCAGCTAGGCCCAGCTTCTGGCGCTGGAAGGGAATCGAGAACAGGCCATCGAAGAGCTGCTCTCCGTTATTAAGGCGGACCCGGACTCGGCATACGTGCGCACGGTGCTGGCCTATAACCTTCTTAAGGAAGGCCGGGCGTTGGAGGCCCAGGGCTGGGCCGAAGAAGCGGTCGAGCTGTCCCCCCGGAATGCGGAGGCCCATTACGTTCTGGGTGTTATCTTAATGCAAAGAGAAAAGCTAAGCCGCGCCGAAGAGGAGTTCACGAAGGCGGCGAACCTGGAGCCGGACAATGCCGAGTACGTGATCCAGCTCGCCGACATCATGCTCAAGCAGGGCAAGGCAAGGCCCGCCCTTCTGGCCTTGGAGGACTTCGCCAAACGGCATCCCGAGGCTTTGATGGTCCGCTACTACGTGGCAGCCATACTCCGCCGGGCCGGGGACCCGGACGAAGCCGCGGAGCGCTATGAAAACATCCTTGAAAGCTCCCCCAGCTTCTACCCCGCTCTGTACGACCTTATGAAACTGGAAGCAAAGCGCGGAAACTTCGACAAGGCCATCGAGCACGGTTACGCCCTGGTAGGCTTCTTCCCCTCTGACGCCGACTCCAGGAAGCTGCTCTCGAAGCTTCTTATAAAGACGGGCAAAGAAGAGGCCGCACTAGAAGTGCTGGAAGGAGGCAAGGCGGTGGGAAAGCCTGACCCCGCCTGGTCCATACGTAAAGGCTTCGTGCTCCTGGACCTCGAGAAAATCGAAGCGGCGCGTTCCGAGTTCGAGGAGGCCCTGCAAATAGACCCGAAGAACGCTAGCGCCGTCTACGGCCTGGGGCTTGTAGAAAGAAAAGCCGGAAACGAGACCGAGGCCCTCTCTTACCTGGAAGCCGTGCCACCGGAATCAAAGTTCTACTTATCATCCCGAAGGGTGATTATCGTGTCCGCACTCGAGAGCGGCGAGACCGGCCGGGCCAAGGAAGTGGCAAAGCAGTTGTACTCCCGCCATTCCAGTAACCCGAAGGTGCTGAGCCTCTATGTATGGACCCTGCGGGAGACCGGTGATTATAAAAAGGCAGAGCGTCTCTTAAAACGCGCTTTGAAAAAGTCCCCTGATAAAGAGGACCTCTGGCTCGAGCTGGCCCTTACCTACAGCAAGTGGGGAAAGAACGACCAAGCGATAAACATCATGCAGGACTATTTGGAGGACCACCCGGAAAGTCCGGCCGCCTTGAACTTCATCGGCTACACCTTGGCGGAACAGGGCAAAAGACTTGACGAGGCGGAAAGGATGGTCCGAAAGGCCTTGGAGCTTTCGCCCGACTCCGGCTTCATCATGGACAGCCTTGGCTGGGTGTACTACCAGCGGGGCGAGTATGAAAAGGCCCTCGACTGGCTCAAGAAAGCGCAGGAGGCGGCCGGTCCCGACCCGGAGATACTGCTGCACCTGGGCGACTGCTATCGTGCGCTGGGCGAAGAATCAAAGGCCGCCGATTCATACGAACGGGCCCGGGAGGAAGCGGTCTCTCCGTCGCTCCTGCAAGAGATAGAGAGCAGGCTGGAGGACATAAGATGAAAAGCAGGCTTCTGGTCTGTATCGCGATCATGGCGCTTGTCTCGTTTTCTTCGGCCTGTAAGAAGACGGGCGGAGACGACGACAAGAAAGAGCCGGAGCAGAAGCCGGCGGGGGACACCTCCTCCCGAAGCTGTGAAGAGTTGCCCGATTACGGCGGAGTGAAAAGTGTGCCGCCTCCGGAGGGCGGGTCCCCTGACCGGGGCGACGTGCTGGTGAGAAGGCTTCCAGCGGAACCGGGGACCCTGAACCCGATCCTTGCCACCGACGTCTACGAACAGAACATAAACTACTACGTGATGGAAGGCCTTTTGGACATGGACCTCGACACCGGCGAGCTCGAGCCGCTCCTGGCCGAGTCCTGGGAGGTCTCCGACGACAAGCTGACCTTTACCTATCACCTTAGGGAGGACGTGACCTTCCACGACGGCCACACCGTGACCGCGGAGGACTTCATCTACACCCTGGACAAAATTATGGACCCCAAGGTGGACGCGCCCGTGCTCCGGAGCTTCTTCGGCGACTGCGAGTCCTATAAAGCGCTTGACGAGCACACCATACAAGTGAAGTGGGAGAAGCCTTACTTCAAGGCCCTGTCCACGGTGGGAAGCGTGCCCGTGCTTCCCAAGCACATCCTGGACGACGGCACCGACTTCAACCGGCATCCTTTCGGCAGGGACCCGGTGGGCACCGGCCCCTACAAGTTCGTGAAGTGGGACACCGGCCGGCGCATCCTTCTTGAGCGTTATGATGACTACTGGGGAGACCCTCCTAACCTGGACGGCGTTTACTTCAAGATCATCACCGAGGACGAGGTCGCCCTCCGCGTTTTAAAAAAAGGCAAGCTCGATCTTTACCTCGAGCTGAACCCCACCCAGTGGGTAAGACAGACGACCTCGGAGAGCTTCCTCAAGAAGTTCAACAAAATCCGCTATGACTATCCGACTTACAACTACATCGGCTGGAACCTGCGAAAGCCCATGTTCCAGGACAAAAGAGTGAGGCAGGCCCTGACCATGCTCCTCGACCGGGAGCTTATAAGAAAAGAAGTCTTTAAATGCCAGGCCACCATAGCGAACGGTCCCTTCTATCACAAAGGCCCGTTCGCGGACCCGGACATAGACCCCCTGCCCTACGACCCCGAGCGGGCGGAGAAGCTACTCGCCGAGGCCGGCTGGAAGGACTCGGACAACGACGGGACCCTGGACAAGGACGGCAAAGAGTTCCGGTTCGAGCTGGCCTTTACCTCCGGCGTGCCCACCTGGGAGCAGACCGCCAACATCTACCGGGAGGACCTGAAAAAGGTCGGCATCGAGATGGAAATCCGGAAGATGGAGTGGGCGTCCTTTCTCGAGAAGGTCCAGGGCTGGAATTTTGACGCCTGTTGCATGGGATGGGGACTGTCGTCAAACCCCGACCCCTATCAGCTCTGGCACTCGAGCCAGGCGGACCAGAAAGGAAGCTCCAACCACGTGGGATTTAAAAGCAAGAAAGTGGATCGGCTTATCGAAAAGAACCGGCAGGAGTTCGACCGGGAAAAACGCATCGAGTACTGCCGGAAAATCCACCGCATCATGCACGAGGCGCAGCCCTACACCTTCTGCGTGGTAAGGAAACATCTCACCGCCGTAGACAAGCGGTTTTATAACATCGTTCCCCATAACTACCGGCCCGTCTTTAAGTTCAACGACTGGTACGTGCCCGAAGAGCTCCAGGAATACGAATCCATGCCCAGATAAGTACATGCGCGAGTACATCATAAAAAGACTCCTGGCAATGGTCCCGACCATCCTCGGGATCACCGTCATCACCTTCCTGCTTATCCAGCTCGCGCCCGGAAACCCGGCCGAGTTCAAGGTCCGCATGGCCAAGAGCGGCGACCTGGACCCCGAGTACACCGCCGAGGTCATTAAGCAGACCCGGGAGCTGTACGGCCTGGACGAGCCCCTCCACGTCCAGTACGGAAAGTGGCTCAAACAAATCTTCACCCTGAACTTCGGCACGTCCTACAAGGACCACCGGCCGGTAACGGACAAGATACTCGAGCGGGTCCCGATATCCCTTCAGCTCAGTCTCATCAGCATCTTCCTGGTCTACTTCATATCCGTGCCCGTAGGCGTTTTATCGAGTGTGAAACAGCGCTCCTGGTCGGACCGGGCCATCACGCTTTTGCTTTTCATTCTTTACTCGGTTCCCAACTTCTGGGCGGCCATGATGCTTATCACCCTTTTCGGGGGAGGAGAGTTCCTGGACTGGTTCCCCATCTACGGTCTGAGCTCGGACGGGTTCGCGAACCCGGGGTTTTGGGAATGGCTTTTAGACCGACTACATCATCTCGTCCTGCCGGTGGCGTGTCTGACCTATACGGGCCTGGCCTTTATCTCGCGGCAGATGCGCGGCTCCATGCTGGAAGTCATCCGGCAGGACTACATCCGGACCGCCCGGGCCAAGGGGCTTGCCGAAAAGACGGTGGTCATGAAGCACGCCTTCCGGAACTCGCTCATTCCTATCATCACCCTGCTCGCCTATCTGTTCCCCGCCATCATCGGAGGATCGGTCATCATCGAGCAGATATTCTCCATACCCGGCATGGGCAAGCTGTCCTTCGAGGCCATCCTCTCCCGCGATTACCCGGTCATCATGGGCATCACTACCATCGCGGCGTTTCTTACCCTGGTGGGGATACTGATCGCCGACATCGCTTATACTCTGGTGGACCCGCGTATTACCTTTGAGACATCACCGCTGTCTTTGAAACCGAAACGGTTCCTCGGGTGGCTGGGAGCGGTGGCCGCGGCCATACTGTTCGTGCTCTACAGCGGAAACATCTACCTGGCCCTCTCCGCTATTATTGTTGAGCTGGGATGGCAACTGCCGCTTCTCATCCTGCTTGCCGTAATCGGCCACGGGCTGGTGAAAGAAAGGGACCTGCTGAAGGAAGGGCAGAGGAGTCTGTCTTACTTCCTGGTTCGCCGACTGTTCATGGGGCTCCTGGCGGTCGAGGTCCTGTTTTTGGCGGTGTTTCTGCTTTTCGCTTTGCAGGGCGGGCTCGGAAACTTCATCATCATCTACGGCGCTCCCCTGGGCGCCATGGTGGCCGGCGCGGTCCTGGCGTATCTGCTTTACCTGATCGCGGCCAAGCGGTCGTACTGGGCCATGGTGTTAAAGCAGTTCAGCCGGGACCGGTGGGCCCTGGCCGCTTTGTTCGGAGTGCTGGCGCTTTTCCTCCTGGCCCTTCTCTCGCCGCTTATCGCCAACAACAAGCCGCTCATGATGCGCTATAAAGGAGAGCTTTACTTCCCGGCCTTCCGCGACTACCTGCCCGAGCGGGTCCGCACCGACTACAAGGAGTTCAATGTCCGCGAGATAGACCGCGTGGTCGAGGAATTAGGAGAGGACGATTACGCTTACATGGCCCCCGTACCGTGGAGCGCCGCGCAGATAGACAAGGGCCATTCGCTGGAGGCGCCCGGACCTCGCCACCTTCTGGGCACGGACGACTCTGCCCGCGACGTGCTCTCGCGGATCGTCCACGGCAGCAAGATCGCGCTGTCGGTGGGGTTCGTGGCGGTGGGCATCTACGTCTTCATCGGGCTTTTGCTGGGCAGCCTGGCCGGCTACTACGGCGGGGGCGTGGACATGATAATCTCGCGTCTCATCGAGGTCATGCTTTCCATTCCTGCCCTGATTCTCATCATCGCGGTCATTGCCTTCCTCCAGCCCAGTATCTATAATGTAATGGCCGCCATCGGCCTGGTGGGATGGACCAATACGGCGAGGCTGGTCCGCGGCGAGTTCCTTAAGCTCAGGAACCAGGAGTTCGTGGAAGCGAGCCGCGGACTGGGGGCCACCGACATGAGCATCATATTTAAACACGTGATGCCGAACGCCCTGACCCCGGTGCTGGTGGTGGCGACCTTCGGGGTGGCGGAAGCCATACTCATCGAGTCGTCTTTGAGCTTTCTGGGCTTCGGGGTCCAGCCGCCTAACCCGAGCTGGGGGGACATACTGAGGCAGTCAAACCTCTATCACGAGTTCGCCTGGTGGCTGACATTGTTTCCCGGAGTGGCTATCTTCTTTACTGTGACTGCCTTGAACCTGGTGGGCGAAGGAGTAAGGGACGCCATTGATCCGAGGCTGAAGGACACCGGCTGATATGACATCAAAGGTCTTTAAAGGAGACTCTCCCAATGAGTGACGACAACAATAACGAGTTTGACGGGCCCCTGCTCAACGAAGAGGGATCGGACGAGGAGATGGAAATCTTGAAGGAGGTCCTGGAAACGGACAAATCCTCCGCACCCGACGACCGGATTTTCTCGGTGGACCTCTTTTCCGAACCAGGCCCCGAACAAGAACAGGAGCCGGTCTACGGGGACACCCCCGAAGCCGAAAAGCAGGCCCTCCCCCCGGAAGAAGAACCGGAAGCGAGCAGGCCCGAGTCCACTCCAACGCCTCCGGAACCTCAAGAAGAAGCTGTCTCCGAACCGGAAGCGGACCGGGACATAAAAGTGGTTTCCGACGACGACCTGCGATCGCTGTTCGAAGCAGGCGCACAAGAGGAAGCGCAGGAGGAGACCCAGCCCGGAGCAGCCGCCCATGAGCCCGTGTCGGGAAAAGCCCCGGCAGATGAAGGCGAGCGGGTCACGGAGATGGAAACCCCTGCTTCCCCTTCCGAGGGCGCCGAGGAGGACACCGGGGACGTGCCCCCGCCTGCCGAGGGCCGGCAAGCGGCTGAAGACGAGTCCTCCGAGGACACGGACACGGATGAGCTCTACTCGCCGAGACCAGAGGAGGTCGAGGAGATAGACTTCGGCGGTGGAGGCGAAGAGGAACAAGAACAGGCGGCGGAAAGCCCGGTAGAGAAGGAGTCGGTGAAAGCTCCGGTTTCGGAAGAAAGGCCGGCGGTAGAGGACAAAGTTGAAGAAGAGGCATCGCCTCACGGCGGCGCGGTTACTGATGAAGGCGCGGAGCTCACCGATGAAGCCATCGAGCACCTGGAGGACATGGCCGAGGTGGGGGAGTTTGCCGCGGTTGCCGCGGCCAAGAAAGGCGAGATGCTGAAGTCTGCCGAGGACAAGCTCTCCGAGCTCGAGCACGCGGAGGGCGACTTCATGAACGTGGACGAGCTCAA
>JAWOBU010000184.1:0-18560 GCA_046484135.1 bacterium | reverse complement strand
GCCCGCTACCTGAGCATATTCGTAAAGACGAAGATACCTCCGCCCACCAGCGGGCGCCCTTTCAACCAGGAGACGCAGAACGGCAGACTGCTTGCCATCTGGGACGCCTACGGCAAGCATATTGTGGACGTTTTCTCGACGGAGCTCGGCAAGATCAAAGACGGTTCGGTCAAGGGCGGCGCGCTGGTGATTATTTACGCCAAGAAGTCTCCGGAGGACACGGATTTCGCGGGCGATGCCGAGGGGTTCGCTCTTTTCATTCCCGAGAGCGCGGTCAATTCTTATGCGGAGCATCGGATGACCAACCAGAGCCTTTTCTCCAAGAGCCGGATGTTCGGCATCCTCCAGGGCAAGGACCAGGTGAGCGCACTTTACAGTCTTTTTTATCCTTGAAGCCGGGTTTACCTCGTTTTAACCGGACCAACCGCGAGTTTTCTTTTATACCTTTCTTTTTGAGCTTTATTCCCTTGTGACAATTTTTGCGGCCGAAGCCGGTATTATTTACATTCTTCGACAATGCCGTCAAAATAATCTCTTATATTTCAGCATGTTACAAATCCCGCCCGCTGGCACGCCGGTTGCATATACATAAGATCAAAGAGGAAACAGACGGTCCGGCCCGATCATCAAGTTTAGAGAAAAAGTATACGGTCGGCACTAAGAGGCTCGGTTTATATCGGTTTGTTTTTCCCGAGGTAACGCGTTTTACATAGGGCCATCCTGGGCGGAGAACCTTCCTTAAGGGCGTCCCCTTTCCCTTCTCTCGTCCCTCTCCCCTCTTTCGTCCAGGATGGCCCGCTCCTAAATTCTTCGCCGGTTTTTAAGATTTCTTTTAAACCGGTTTTTTATCTCAGCCTCTGGAAGGCCCCGTAAGGGGATACGGAGATATGGTCCGCCGGCTTTACGGCTGACACCGGCATTCCCATGAACTGGAGCGAGAAGCCCTTGCCGGTAAGTGATTCCCCTTTTGTAAGGTGTATGACCTCTGGCTGGTCAACTCCCGGGTACATGCCGAAAAGCTCGCCGTTGTCTCCTACTTTATAGTCGTCGTCCAGGTCGGTCCCGGCCGCCAGGTAATAGGTCCCGCCTTCGTTTGCGGACACGGTAAAGTTATAGCTTTCCGCGTACGAGGTCATGTCCTGGCTTACGGTTTTCATGGATTCCTTTTCAATAAGGATCACGTACACCACTCCGGCGTTGCTTCCAGTCTGGTCTCCCTTGCTCATGTTGACCTCTACCGTATCGTTGCCGCCCGTAGAGGACCCGATGGTCACGGTGGCGCTGTAGCTGCCGGATTCGTTGACCTGGGAGCGGTCCACGGTAAAGCTTATGGTTACGGTGGAGTCTCCAGGTATGGTAGTTGTTGCCGGCCTATTGATGGATAGCCACGTCTCATCAGGCTCCTCTACTGTAAGGCCCTCCAGTGTTGTTCCTCCTCGGTTGGACACGTACACGTCCTGCCGTTCCAGGTCGAACCCGAAAAAGAGCGAGTTGGGTCCGGCAACCAATTTAGCGGTGTCTCCCGGGGCGGCCCCTGCCAGCATGCCGGCGGCCTCGACCGCCCGGTCCGCGTCAATGATGCCGTAGCCTTTTTCCTGGTCCCACTGTCCCTTTTCGTAGTTGGTGATGGAGCCGATGGCGGTGTCTCCGGCCTTTCCCTGAATGAGGTTGTCCAGGTCCTCGGGGTAGAAGGTGCCCTCCGGCTTCTGATCGTTATAGGCGGCGATCATGAGGGCCACCACACCGGACACGTTGGGCGCGGCCATCGAGGTCCCCTGATAAAATCCATAGACCATCTTGATACAGGGCTTGGGATACTCCCCCTCTGTTGTGGAGCAATCCGAATCATCTCCCAGAGTAGAGATAATGCCGTCCCCGTAGCCGTCGTTGTTGTAGTCTGTGTTCATGTCCCCGCCCGGCGCGGCCAGGTCTATGTAGTCGCCGTAGTTCGAGTAATAAGCCAGGTTGTCGTGATAGTCAGTGGCGGACACGCCCACCACGCCCTCGTTGGCCGCAGGATAATAAGTATCATTGGTGCTGGCATTGCCCGCCGCTGCTATAATGATGCTTCCTTTCGCGCGGGCCTTGGTCACGGCGTCCGTGATTGCGGTGGATTTATTAGGGCCTCCCAGGCTCAAGTTGATGATGTCCGCCGGGACCACCGTGGTTCCCACTCTGGGCCTGGTTTCGCTTACGTTATCAAGGCCCGCGGCATAGTATATGGACTGGGCCACGTCGTAGCCGGTCCCGCCGCCTTTTCCCAGCGCGCGCACCGGCATGATCCTGGTAAACCACGATGTCCCGGCAACTCCGGTGGTGGTGCCGTCGCTGACCGCGGCGGCAATGCCGGCCACGTGGGTGCCGTGGAACGAGCTCCGGCTGGTCTGGGCCAGGTCGCCCACGTCATAAGGGTTCGGGTCCCTGCCGTCTCCGTCCCGGGCCACGTCCGGGTCTGCGATCATGTCGTAGCCTACGACGGTATTGCCGTCCCGGAGCACGTTAGCGGAAATATCGGGATGGTCATAAAGCAAGCCGGTATCAACCACTGCCGTGACCACCGCGGTGCTTCCCTTGGTTTCGTCCCAGGCAAGCTCGCAGTACATGGCGGGCTTGTCCCACTGGTAGCTAAAGAGCTCATCGTTGGGGGTGGTGGCAGTGGGGTGATAGATATAGTTGGGCTCTGCATAGGCCACTCCGGGGTCGCGGTTTAAGTCTTTGATCCACTCCAGGGTCTCTTTTCGGGCGCGGGAGACGTCCTCCGGATATGCCGAGTCCAGTTTCTTGCCGAAGCTGCCGGAGAGCTCCTTTACGGGCGTGCCGGGGGCGGACTCGATCCTCAAAAGGGACATGCCGCGCGGGTCTATTGACCGCAAGGTCGCGTTCATGGCCGAGGCTTTTTGTGATGCCGCTGCTTTCATGTTTTTTGCGCCGGCGAACTCTTCTTTCTTGAACTTGACTACTGCTTCTCCTATCACGAACTCGGCGGCGGTCGAGGGACTTGTTGTCGCTTGGGAGGTCCCGGACAATCCCACAGCCAGGTTGTAGATGGAGTAGTTGGTCCCGCCGTTTTTGGGCTCGACCTTGACAAAGTGGGTGCCGCCTTCTGCCACGGTAACGCTTTCCACTGCCTGGTCGGTGGTGGTGGAAGAGTCAACAAGGGTTGTTCCCTCGTAGAGCTTAAGGTCGAGATCGCCCGGATCGGGGTTTGCTATCCGCAAGGTGAGTTTTTCGTCCTCTTTAAGATACGCCTTGAACACATCGGCCGGATCGTCCGGATGGGGGTTTCCTTGCGGGTCGTCCGGAATGTTCACCCCTGCGAAGCCGGCCACTGTTACCAGGTTGTCAATTGGCTGGGCGTTGTCAAAGGTGTCGTTGGAGGAGGGCGAGTTATTGGGGTCGTTGGTATCATAATCGAGCACCAGCCTTTGCGGGAGGCCAAGGGTGCCGCTTATTGAAGCAGTGGTGACATCACTGCCACCTCCGCCTCCTCCCTGGTTGCAGGCCATAGTGACTAACATGAGAGCGAGGGTTAAAGCAATAAAGGCTGGATAAGCCGACCACTTCTTTTTGCATAAAGCCGAAAGATATAGACAGGGCATGTTTTTCTCCTTTGGGGGCCATTTTCTTGTCTCTTCTATGATATAAACCAATCATCGAGCTCTATGCAAGGACAAACTTTATTCTGTGGTCCTTCTCTTCACTTTAATTGAAAGCGGTTTGAAAAAGGGGAATGTTTCCGTCGGGCGTTTTTTTGTATAATCCTGGCAAGGCTTAACCGGAGGACAGGAGCATGGGCGAGGAGTTCGGCTTAAAGCGGGTGATCGGTCTGGGGGGCCTGGTGGCCATCGAGGTCGGCACCACGGTAGGGGCGGGCGTGTTTTCCCTGACCGCGCTGGCCGCCCGGCGGACGGGACCCGCGGTGCCGCTTGCCTTTGTTGCTGCCGCGGTGCCCATCGTTTTTATCATGATGACGGTGGGGATGCTGGGTTCCATGCTCCCGACTGCGGGCGGGACCTACCGGTATCCTTCCCGCCTGTTCTCTCCCGCCTGGGCCACGGTGGGCGTGTGGTGTTACGCGCTGGGGCTGGTGTTCGGCGCCTTTCCCATGTACGCCACCGAGTGCGTGCATTACCTGCAAGCGGTGTGGCCTCATCTGCCCCTCAAGCTCTCCGCGATTTTACTGCTTACCCTGTTCTACCTGGTGAACCTGTTCGGCATCTCACTTGCCACCCAGGTGCAGGGCCTCATGGTAGCGGTGCTGGTGGCCGCGCTCCTGGTGTTCGGGTTCGGCGGTCTTCCCCATATCGAGCCCGCAAACTTCGATCCTTTGTTCGCCGGAGGCGCGGGCGGTTTCCTGGTGTCGGCCTGTATCCTTACCTTTGCCTTGCAGGGTGCCAACTCGGTGATCGAGCTGGGAGCCGAGATAAAAAACCCGGTCAAGAACATACCCCGGTCGCTTCTGATCAGCATACCCGCGGTTACAGTGCTTTACGTGCTGGTGTCGGTCTCGGCGGTGGGGAGCATTGATTTAAAGGAATGGATGCAATACGGGGACAACGCCAACCTGACCCAGCCGGCGAAAACCTTTATGTGCGATGCGGGGCCGGCTCCGCCGAATAGCCTGCAAGAAGATGTCGGCAATGGCGCGGCAGTCCTCGATAAAAAGCCGCAAGAGGAGTCAGGCCAGCCCCTGGGCGCGCTTTTTATCTTTTTCCTGGTGGGAGGCGCCATGTTCGCTTTTACCACCACCTTGAACGGGACCTTTATGTGGGCCACCAAGTCGCTCCTGGTGGTCGCCAACGACGGCATCATGCCCAAGCGGCTTGCACGCACATCCCGGTTCGGGACCCCTGCCCTGTTCCTCACCATTATGTGGGGCTTGGCGGTCGTTGCCGTACTTCTTGACGCCGGTATCGAAATCTTCGCGGCTTACGCCACTATCGGCGGCATGATCATCTTTATCCCTTCCATGATAGCCGCTATCCTGCTTCCGAGGCGGTTGCCGGAGGTCTACCACGCTCCCGGCTACCGCCTGAAAGGGTTCATGCTTTACGTTGCGCCCGGCATCGGTATCATAACCTCTGCGCTCCTCATCCTCATCCTGCTCGTTGACCTCGCTGATCAGCACTGGGCCTATCCCGCCCTGTTCCTGGTCTGGTTCGCACTCGGGATTGTCTTTCACCAAAACCGGAAAAAGGCGCTGGAGCGAAGAACCGGCCAGAGCCTCTCCTCCGTGTTGAAAAAAGACCTCGAGGAAATGGCAGGAAGAATGCACCCCGACAACAACAACGGCTGAAGAGCCCTTCGCAGCCGTCCTGCAAGGCGAGCGGGAAGCCGGGAACAGTTACACTCCTTTTTTGTCTCATGTTTAAATGGCTTTTCCGGAGGAGGCCGCAGACCATTTGACCGGTTGGCCGTCCGTAGCTATAATCCTTCATGAAGCTGGCAGCCATAAGCTTCGAGCGGCAGGGCCCCATTAGCGGGAGGAACACGATGACCGGAGTTGCAGCGAGGATGTTTAGATTTACCGGAGTTCTGGTTCTGGCGGCGGCGTTCTGTGTGTCCGCCTGTAAGACCCCTGAAGAAAAGAAGGAAGAGTCGGACAAGAGCGAGCCCGCTGTGAGCCGGACCTCGGGGGACACCGCGCGGAAGGCTCCTCGAAAAGAGGACAAGGAGGTTGCAAGTGCTCCGAAGCCCAGCGCCCGTGCCTTACAGCAAAGGGGCGAGAGTGAGGAGACCCTCTCTCCCGAGGAGTACTGGGAAATCCAGCTAAAAAGGCGGCAGTTGGTGGTAAAGTATCTTGAAAAGCGCCTTTCTGCTTACCAGGAGCTTACGGACAAACCGGAGGAGCTGAAGGATCGTCTCCAGCGGATCAGCATGGATCAGCGGGATGAAATGCAGTCCGTCTGGAACGAGTACGACATCATGCCCCACCGGTTTTATCCGCGGGGAGAGAACGCTTCCGAGGTCAAGACCCAAAGGCAGAACTACCTGAAGGACCACCCCGAGCTCAGCGAAAAGCAAAGAGAGCTTTCCGAAAAGATGAGCCGGCTCAGGCAAGAGCTTCGCGAGAAACGGGGCGGACCGGGCCATGGCCAGGATAAAAGACGCGGACTGCCGAAAATGAGGCGTCCTCCCACGGCGCCTCAGCAGGCAGAGCCGGCTCCTGCACCCGGCTCCACCGGCGAGTAAGGACCTCATATATTACAGGGCACGTCAATCCCGGACTTTATTAAAAGTTTCCCAACGGGTAAAAATTAAGGCTTAACTGGAGTGGGAGTATGAAGTGCAAGCTAACCGTTATGGCCGGCCTTTTGATACTGATACTGGCCGCGACCGCATACCCCGCGGCCGGGAACGACCGGAGCCCGAGGAAAGACAGTCAGGAGAAGGCCGAAAAGAAAGCAGAGCCCCTTCCCCCGGAAAAGTACTACCAACTGGCCCTGGAACGGCAGGAGCTTCTGATCTCCAGCTATAAGCACATGATAAAAATCCTCGAGTTCCATGAACGGCCCCTGGCGGCCCGAAAAGACCTGCAGATACATGAAAAGGAAAAAAAGCAGAAGCTCCGCGCGTTGTTCGAAAAGTACGACACCACTCCCAGTGAGTACCACCGCTCCTGGCGGGCCACCGAAGAGCTTGCCAAAAGGTCCGAGTACCTGGACAACCATCCCGAGCTCCGGGACAAGCTGGCGGAGAACTCCTCGCGCATCCGCAAGCTGGAGGAAAAGGTGTGGAAACTGCTCCGTCCCGTCTACCGGCGCGCGGAAAAGTAAAAGCTATAATCAGGCACACTTTTGTCCCAAAAAGATTTGTTTCACGCAAAGGCGCAGAGCCGCAAAGAAAAAAATAACAAGATTGAGCCTTTTCTTTATTCTATATCAAGAGTCTGCATGTTTGCTCTTCAATTCAAAAAGCTCCAACATTCTTCCCGCCTTGGCGGCTTTGCGTTATAAAACTTTCAGTCTCCCACCTTGGACTTGAAGTCCGGGTAGGTGCTCTGGTCCCGAAGATCGGTTACCTTGCTCTCGCCTTCCTTGGCGGTCACGTTCTCGTACACGCCGTGGTCTCTTCGGACCAGCTTGGTAAAGCCCATGTTCTTTAAGTCGCTGTTGGTTTTGGGGAACGACAGGGAGGGCGTGCTTATAAGCCTTTTGACGGGCCCTCCGCAGTCGGGACAGACCTCGAGCGGGTCTTCCTTTATGGACTGCTCGATCTCGAACACCTTGCCGCGGCTGCATGATTGCCCGGTATGTTCGTACTCATAGACCGGCATAGCTTCTCTTGTCCTCCCGTGTGTATATTTTAGCACGACACACTATTTGTTCCAGCGGCTTTCTACACCCGCCGTTATTTTCCGTCCGGCTCCTTGGTTTCCCACACCAGGTGATAATCGAAAGCGGGGTGAGCAGACTTCTTTAGCTCTCTTAGCTTCTTTACGGGCGTCATCCTGGCCTCGATGGAAGGGGCCTCGTCCAGGACCGCGTAAACGGGCAGACTGTGCCTGTCCTCGAAGCCCCGCTCTTTCCACTTCTCCGGAAACCGGGCCATGGAAAAGGCCACCGACAGGGTATAAGAGTTGGAGTGAAAAGGCACTCCCTTGTAAGTACGATCGAGGTTCTCAACCAGGACTGACTGGCCGGGCTGAAACTCCTTTGCCTGTTCCAGGAAGGCCCGGTTAACCGCCTTTGACGCCTTGCCCGCTTCCATCCATGGCTTTAAGTTGGCGGCAGAGCCCGCGAAAAGGGCGGCGCAGGCGAGAGCCGCGGAAACAGCGGAAAGCAGGCGTCCATGGCGAATCCTTTTTTGCGCGTTACTTTTCGCCTTGGCCGGCGCCAAGAGGGCGGCGAGGCAGAGTACGAAGCCCATGGAGGGCAGGTACATAACGCGGGAGAACTCGAGGTGGGGACCAAGCCTGCCTACTGAAGCGGGAGGCAGAAGTGCGGCCAGGGCAAAAAGAGCTCCGAAAAGCGGTATCTTCCAGGCGCCCTTTTTCAAGGCAAAGGACAACAAGGCAAGGGCGAGCGCGGCCACGAACAGGTAATTCGAGTACACCGCGGCCGCTCCCCGCGCCGAGGGAAAGAAAAGCCGGAGCAGTCCCATCCCCAGGTTGCCGGGCCACCAGGAGATAGGAGTCGAGCCGGTGGGCGGCCGAAGCTGTCCGCCGCAAACCAGGAGCTTTACAAGAATCACTGCCGCGGCCACACCGAACAGGGCGGCCAGTGCCCGGCGGCGCCGGCCCGCGCTTCTTGCCTTTCCGGGAAGAAACTCGCCCAAAAGCGCGAGCACGGGTATGACGTATGCCGACTCCTTGCTTAGCATGGCAAGAAGCGCAAACCCGAGCGCGGGTATAAGGGACCGCCGGTGCCCTTCGCGCCAGGCAAAGTAGGCGGAGAGCGAAAGCGCGGCGAACAGGGCGGCCATCATGTCTGCGTTCGCAGACACCCAGGCCACTGCTTCGGGGTGGAGCGGAAACACTGCGAAAAGAAGCGCGGCCGTTCCGCCTGCGAGTTCGCTTTTTATGACGCGTCTTGCCAGTCCGGCCACCGCCAGTATGGTGAGGACATGGAGCAGGAGGCTTGCGGCCCGGTAGAAGGAGCTGTGCAAAGAAAAGAAGTCATACATGGCGCTCCAGGCCAGGGAAGGCAACGGCCGAAAGTAGTAGAAGTTGCCTTTTCTTAAGGACTGGCCCGGATGCTCGGTAAAGGTTATGGTCTGGGCCTGGTCCAGGTACCAGTAGTCGTCGCACAGGAACCCGCCCCCCAGGGTGGGCAGGTATAGAACTACTGCGGCAAGTACGGCAAGAAAGACCAACGGCTTGAAAGCCCTCTCGTGCCGGCGGTCCTCTGTCCACTCGGCAGTCGGGCCGTGCCGGGTGACCTCGTTGCGGGTTGGGCTTTCCGTTCCGCTCATTTCTGGAAAACGTTCCTTGCCAGGGCCTCTGTTACTTTCAGGGTCATGGCCCATATGGTTTCCTGCGGGTTCACTCCCAGGGAGGTCGGAAAGATACTTGCGTCCGCGATGTAGAGATTTGCGAGGTCGTGGCACTCGCCGGTGGGCGCGACCACGCTCTTTTTGGGGTTGGTCCCCATCCGGCAGGTGCCCTGTGGATGGAAGGCCATGATCATGAAGTCGGCGGGCCTGGTTTTCTCGCGGGCCAGCTTATCTAGCTCGGTGATGCTGTTTACTTCCGGCGCGGCAAAGTTGGCGTTTATGACCTTTTTGGCTCCGGCCATGAACAGGATGCGGTCGGCAATGATCATTGCCTGGTGCAGAGTCTCGGCGTCCTCCTGCTCGACACTGAAGTAAATCTCCGGCTGTCCCTTCGAGTCGGCCTTGACCTTGCCCGAGCCTTTCTCGCTTATCATCAGTCCCAGGCTGGCCATGTAGCGGTACTGGCGGACCAGGTCCCAGAAGTGCTGTCCGTTTCCGATGATCCCCAGGAGCTGGGAGGCCGGGCTGGTAAAGGTCGCCTCCAGCATGATGCCCTGGTCATAGTAGTCATCAATGTAAAGGTTCTGGCAGACACCTTTATGGGAATCTATGACCTCGTCAAAGATGCCGGTGGCCCGGCCGCACAGGTGGAGCTTCAGGTTCTTGCCCACCTGTCCGCTCCGGTTGCACATATCGTTGTAAAGAAGAAAGGCGGGAGTATGGAAAGCGCCTGCCGAGAGGACCACCACCCGGGCGGAGATGTCCACGTTGTGCCGGAACTCCCTCGTCTCCCGGTCCAGCACCTTGCCGTGCACCCCGCAGACCTTTTCCTTGTCGTGGACCAGCATGGTCGCCCGGGTGTCGCAGTAAAACTTCGCTCCATTGGACTCGGCCTCGGGAATGACGTTTACCGCCATGGACTGCTTGGCATCCTCGGTACAGCCGTAAGAACAGTTGCCGCAGCCGCGGCAGGCGTCGGACACGTTCCTGCGGAGGGGCTTGGGATGAAGACCGAGCTTTTCAGCCCCCTCCGCTATGATCTCGCCTCCCCTGCCCATGACCTCGGGCTTCACCTCCCGGATGCTCATCAGGTCCTCGACCCGGTCGTAGTAGGAGGACATCTCCTCCGGGCCGTAATCTTCCAGGCCCTGGTCCGACCACGCTTGCAGAACCGGGTCGGGCGCCCGGAAGCTGGTGCCCATGTTCACCACCGTGGTCCCGCCCAGGCAACTTCCCGACGGGACCATGACCGCGGGCCAGCCCGTGGTCAGGTCCGCGCCCTGGTTCCGGTACATCCGGTTCATGGCGTCCTTGACCCCCCCGGTGAAGTCCTTACGGAAGTAGGCGCCCCCTTCCTCGAGCACCACCACGGAAAGGCCCCGCCTCGAAAGCTCGAGCGCCGCCAGCGCACCCCCTGCGCCGCTGCCGATAATGCACACGTCCACGTCTTCCCGCACCGTGGCATGAACGTCCTTGCCTTCAACTATCATTCGAGTCCTCCCTGCCGTGCGCAACGCCGGAACATCAGCCGGCCTCTTCATGCGAGAGCAGGCACTCGTGGTCGTAGCCCAAAGCCCGCTCCACCGCCGGCTCGGAAAGATACACGATCAGCACCGACGTCTTGAGCATGAGGCTGCTCGCCCGCTGGATGTAGTTGCCGCTGTTTTCAAAGCTGCTCAGTATCTTTATCTGGTCCTCCCGGCCCAGCTTGGAAAACCGGCGCCGATGACCCATCATAAACGGCGAAGCCTCCAGCGCCCGCAAAAGCCAGATGATACCGGAACGATAAAGCGAAGGCATCCGGCCGAAATAAAGATCAAGCTCGCGCACCACCCGGTCCAGGTCCGGCTTGTCTTCTTCATCCACAAAGTCGTGCACCACCGCCAGGATGAAGCTCTTTAACGTCTCCACCGTGGTCTCGCTGAAACCGGTGCTCTCTTCGTCTTCCATGACGTACACTCCTTCCCAAAGCAGGGAGTTCGGAAAACTGTACTCCATTGTCAGGTAAATTGTTGATTTTACAAAATTATTATATGCACGCCCCCGGGGGTGTCAAGGAGTTTTGCAAAAAATACAACATAACCCCCCACCTCTCGGCCCGCAAATAAAGCTTATTGATTCATAAACGGGGCCGGGTTTTTGGGTTCTTCGTCTTTTCCGCGGCCTTTTTTATCTGTTATGATGGAAGAATCAGGAAAAAGCGAAGGGGAGGGAGGCTGTCATGGGACCTTACCGGATCACTCACTTGAGTTCGGCTTTGGCTTCTGTTCTTGTTTTGGGTTTTTTGGTCTTTTCCGGCGGCGGGCAGGATGCGCGAGATGTTTGTGAGAACGATGGTGCGGGTTTTACGGACTCCGGCTTTCTGGGCAGTAGGTATAAGGAGCCGCAGGGCCCCATTCCTCCGATGCCGGATTCTTCCTCCTACGAGTCCGAGGTCGGCAAGTCCGAATATCCGGAGGCCGAAGCTCCTGCCGATGATTTTCTTTTGCGGTGGGATTTTTCCGGCTCGCGGGTTTACGGCTACGACTACGAGCTGAAAGCCGGCATAGACTCCTCTATCTCGACCACCGGCCAGGAGATGAGCCAGACGGTCTCCACGAAAGGCGACATGCTTTTGAAAAGCCGGAAGTCGAATAAAGCGGACATGGTGCTCAAAGGCCTTACGCTCAAGATGAGGCGGGAAGGCAAAGAGGGAAAGCCCCCGGCCACCGCCAAGCAGGACCTGCCCGACAAGACTGTAAAAGGGATCAACCATGACGGCAGTCCCTCCGCGGACTCGGGCGAGTTGGACATCTCCATGGAGATCATGATCCGGATGCCGGCGGACGAGCTCTCCGCGGGGGAGAGCTCAAGTATTGACATGGAGGCCCCATTACAGGTGATGGGCAAGGACCTCCCCATAACCGGCACGGACACTGTCACCCTGGACAAGTTCGTAACCATAGACGGCCGCCGCTGCGCCCGGCTTGTTCACGAGATAAAAATGGAAGACCTCGAGGTCCCGGAAGGAGAAGAAGGGACCTACCTGGCCCGGATCACGGGCAGGGGAGTGGTTTACTTTGACCTGGTTGACCACTGCCTGGTGGAGGGCAAGGTGGCGCTTCTCATGAGCTCGCGGGTCGAGACCGCGCCGCATGTTCCCGAGCCGCGGGAGAAGTACCCGGAGGACCTGCCGGACAAGATCCGGATGGTCATGGACTCCGACAACCTGATCTCGCTCGGCAGGCAGGAAAAAGAGGAGTGATTTTCTACTCCAGGGATTTCCGGACGCAGTCGAGCACGGTCTTGATCTCGAAGGGCTTGGAGATAAAGTAGCGGGCCCCCAGCTCCTTGCCTTTCTGCACGGTCTCGTCGTCAATATTGGACGAGAGGATTATAAAGGGTATCTCCCTGGTCTCGTCCCGGTTCTGGATGCCCCAGCAGAGCTTCAGGCCGTCCAGCTTGGGCATGTTGAGGTCGGTGATAATAAGGTCCGGCTGTATGTCCTCCAGGTCCCGCAAGGCCTCGAATCCGTTGTAAACCGGGTATACCTCGTAGCCCGCCTTGCTGAGGTTCTCTTCTATGACCTCGATAATGGCAGGACTGTCTTCCACCAGCATGATCTTTTTGCCGCTCATGGAACTTCTCCAATCTTTCCAGATGCAGGCGACACCCCCCGAAAAACCCACGAATCAAGGGAGCCGCGAGCAAGCCTTTATTCCAGCACCCGCTTTACCGTGTTTATAAGGTCTTCCTTCTTGAAAGGCTTGGCTATAAAGTACTCCGCTCCTATCTTTCTGCCCTTTTGTACGGTGTTCTCATCCGTTACGGCAGAAAGAAATATAAAGGGAATGTCCCTGGTCTCCAGCCTTCCCCGGATGGCCTCGCAAAACTCGAGTCCGTCCACCTTGGGCATGTTTATGTCAGTGATGATAAGGTCCGGATCAATCTCTTCCAGGTCGCGCAGGGCCTGGAACCCGTCCGAAGCAGTCCAGGACTCATACCCCTCGTCCCGTAAGGCGTCCTTTATCATCTCCAGCATGGAAGGGCTGTCCTCGATGACCAGTATCTTTTCGCCAGCCATTAACCTATATTGTAATTCAATAACACGGGCTGTCGCAAGGTTCAAACCAAGTAGAGCGGGGATCAGGTCTTGACATTTGACATATGGAGGAGAATGCTTCCCTTCCAGAAGGTGGAGCGCGGTTATGCAGGATGGAAGCGGAAAAGGAGCAAGGGGGAGCATGGGCTTTATACTGTCCAAATGTCAAATGTCAAGACCCCTTTTTTGTCTGGTATCTCCCTTCAAAATCTGGTATATTAACATTTTGTCCGTTCAGATCATATCCCCTTATGAGGGATGCGGCCGTCCAACCCGTTCCGGGAGAGTATCATGGCTGCCAATCCCAAATCCGGAACCTGGCGAGGGATCATGCTTGTCTCCCTGGCCTTCTGGCTCCTTGCCTGGGTGGTTGATTCGTTGCTGGATCACCTGTTCTTTTACAAGGGAGACTTTTTAGAACTTCTCATTCTGGATGTTCCCGCCCACGAGGTCTATGTCCGGCTTTCCCTTCTTTTCCTGTTCGTTGTCTTCGGGATCATAGCCTCTGTGCTCGCCACCCGGCACCAGCGGGCCGGCCAAGAGCTCCGGGAGAACGAGGAGAACCTACGCATCACCCTGAACTCCATCGGGGACGCGGTTATCGCCACCGACACGACAGGCCGGGTGGTGCGCATGAACCCGATTGCGGAAAGGCTTACCGGCTGGAACCTCGAACAGGCTCGCGGGCGCCCTCTTGTCGAGGTCTTCCATATTATAAACGGCCGGACCAGGGAGCAGGTGGAGAGCCCGGTTCAAAAGGTGCTTGACACCGGGCTGGTAGTGGGACTCGGCAACCACACCGTGCTCATCTCCGCGGACGGCGGCGAGTACCAGATAGCGGACTCGGGCGCGCCCATCCGGGACGAAGAGGGCCGTATAAACGGCGTGGTCCTGGTATTCCGGGATGTCACCGAGGACTACCGTCTCCAGGAAGACCTCCAAAAAAATGAACAGAGGTATCGCGGACTTTTTAACAGCATAAGGGACGCCATCCTGGTTGTGGACACTAACCGGAACATTATTGATTGTAACCCCGCCTTCACCGACCTGTTCGGGTACGAGCTCGACGAGATAAAAGACCTTAAAACCGCGAGCCTGTACGAGAGCCAGGAAGAATACCGGAAAATGGGAGAAATGATCGGCGACAATATTCAGCAGGGCAGCTTCTTCTTCACCATAAACTACCGCAAAAAGTCCGGCGAGGTCTTTCCGGGCGAGACCAACGTGTTCTACCTGCGGGACGGCGAAGGCAACATTATGGGTTTCTTCGGCCTGGTTCGCGACGTTACCGAGCAGCGTAAGGCCCGGCAACAACTCTCCTTCCAGGCCATGCTCTTAAACCAGATCCAGGACATGGTTACAGCCACCGACCTCTCCGGCCGCATCACCTATGTGAACGATGCTGAATGCCGGGCGTTCAAAAAAACCGCGGACGAGATGGTGGGCAATCATGTCGAGAACTTCGGGGAGGACCCGGAGCGTGGCGCGAGCCAGCAGGAAATCCTTGAGACCACTCTTGCCGAGGGAGAGTGGCGCGGCGAGGTGGTGAACTTCACCGCGGACGGAAAAGAGTACGTTCTGGACTGCCGCACCCGGCTTATCCATGACGAGTCCGGCGAAGCTGTAGGCATGGTGGGGATCAGCACGGACGTAACCGAAAGAAAGCACATGGAGGAAGCATTAGAGGAAAACCGGGACATGCTTCAGATGATCCTGGAGGCCACGGGCGACGGCATCCTGTGCGGAGGGGTGGACGGCTCCGTGATATTCGCGAATCAAAGGTTCGCCAAAATGTGGAAGATACCCGATGAGGTCATGCAGACAGGGGATCGGGGGAAGCTCCAGGAGGCGGTAAAGGACCAGTTAGAGGACCCGGAGAGCTTTTTAGAAAGCCTGGCATGGCTGAACCGGTCTTACGAAGAGTATTCCGACATCATTCGGTTCAAAGACGGCCGGGTGTTCGAGCGCTACTCCTGGCCGGTAATAAAAGGCGGAGAGGTCACGGCCCGGGTATTCTCCTACCGGGAAATAACCGAGCGGGTAAAGGCGGAAAAACGGCTTTCGCGGAGGCTGGAGCTGGAGCGGATCGTAAGCGAGATATCGTCCGAGTTCGTGGGTCTCGCAGGCAAGGACACCGACCAGGGAATCAACCGGGCCCTGGCATCCATCGGCGCTTTTACCGGCGCGGACCGGGCTTACGTGTTTATGTTCCGGGAAGGATGGGCCGCTGACAACACCCACGAGTGGTGCGAAGAAGGCATCGAGCCGCAGATCAAAAACCTGAAAGGTGTGCCTATTAATAAGGAGCTTCCCTGGTTTTACGAGCATGTCCGAAAGATGCAGATATTCCACGTGCCCGACGTCTCCGGCCTGCCGGAGGAAGCGGCAGAGGAAAGAGAGCATTTCCGGGCCCAGGCCATCAAGTCCCTTATTGTGGTACCGATGGCCGGTGGAGATGAAGTCATCGGCTTTCTGGGGTTTGACGCGGTCCGGGAGAGGCGCACCTGGAGCGAGGACGACCAGACTCTTCTTCTCCTGGTCGGCCAGACCTTTACTCACGCACTTTCGCGAAAGCGCTCAGAGGAGGCCTTGAAGCAGAGCGAAGCCAAGTACCGGCTGATCGCTGAGAACACCGCGGACGTAGTATGGTCGTCTTACATCCGGGACGGCGAGTATAAAAACATCTACGTAAGCCCTGCCATAGAGAAGGCCCGGGGCTACACCGCGGAGGAGCACCTTCAGCAGTCCATGGAGGAGATACTCACTCCCGAATCATTGAAGAAAGTCAATCAAGAGATAGAAGAAGTCATGCGGCGGGCCGGGGAAGGAGAAGGGCTTCCCGAAACCCGGAAGCTGGAGCTCGATTACACCAGGAGAGACGGCGGAACCTTTACCGCAGAAGTCCACGTTCATATAACGCCGGACCCGGAAGAGGGAGTTATATGGATCACGGGCGTAACGCGGGACATAACGGAGAGAAAGCAGATGGAAGCGGAACAGCAACGGACGGCCAAGCTCGAGTCCCTGGGCGTGCTGGCGGGCGGCCTGGCCCATGACTTCAACAACATCCTCCAGGCCCTGTGGGGAAACCTGTCCCTGTTGTCCATGCGGGAAGAGCTGCACGGCGACTCGCGCACGTTGCTGGCCGAGGCGGAAAATGCCTGCCGGAGGGCCACTGGCCTTACCCGCCAGCTTTTGACCTTTGCCCGCGGGGGAGAGCCGGTTACAGAAACAGCTTCTGTAAAGCACCTCATAAACGAAGCGGTGAAGTTCTACCTGCGCGGGTCCAACGTCATGCCCGTGTTCAACCTGCCCGGCGATCTTCTTCCAGTTACCATAGACCCCCAGCAGATATCCCAGGTCGTCCAGAACCTGGTCATTAACGCGGACCACGCCATGCCGGAAGGAGGAAAGCTCGAGATCACGGCCCGGAACCTGTCGTCTCCCCCGGAAAAGTCCCTCCTCCTGGAGGCCGGCAGGTACGTGGCCATAAAATTTGAAGACCACGGCACCGGCATACCGGAGGAATACATTGACAAGATTTTCGATCCTTACTTCACCACCAAGCAGAAAGGAAGCGGCCTGGGCCTTGCCACCGCCTACTCGATCGTCCGGCGCCACCAGGGACACATCGAGGTCTCGTCCCTCCCCGGCCGCGGAACTGCTTTTACCATATATCTTCCTGCTTCTTCCGAGCGGGAGACAGAAGAACCGGCTCCGGCAGGCAGGGAAACACCCCCGACCGGCAAGAAGGTGCTGGTCATGGACGACGACGACATGGTGAGAGATATCGCCGCCAGGTACCTGGAGATGCGCGGCCACGAGATGCGCCTTACCTCGGACGGAAGCGAAGCTCTCCAGGTCTACCGCAAGGAGATGGAAGCCGGGACCCCCTTTGATCTGGTCATGCTGGACCTCACCGTGCCCGGCGGAATGGGAGGCAAGGAAACCTTGGAGAGGCTCCTCGAAATAGACCCGCAGGTCAAAGCAGTGGTCGCAAGCGGATACTCGAACGACCCCATTATAGCCAGACACCGCGAGTACGGCTTTATGAAAGCAGTGAAAAAGCCCTTTACCATCGAGGACCTCGACCGGGTCATGAGCGAGGTATTCGGCGAAGATTCATCTCATTGAAACTCTCCGGTTAGTACCGCTCCTGAAAAATGCGGTGGTAGTGAACTGGCATGTCTTTGAGCCAGCGTTTCCAGAAGTCTTCTTTCAATCGGCGGGTCTATCTGTTATCCTGGAGTCAATAATAAAGCGAAAGCAGAAAGCGGAGGATACCACATTATGGATATGACGGAACGGGAAGCGCGGCTGGCGGTGTTCATAGATTTCGAGAACCTGGCGCTGGGCTTCAAGGGCACCAAGGACAAGTTCGACATCGCCCGGATACTGGCCCGGCTGGTGGAGAAGGGCAAGATTATAGTAAAGCGCGCTTATGCTGACTGGGCCAGGTACCCCGAGTACAAGCGGAGCTTTCACGAGTCGGCCATCGAGCTTATCGAGATACCGAAAAGGGAGATGTCCGGCAAGAACTCGGCGGACATCCGGCTGGTGGTGGACGCCATGGACCTGGCCAGCGCCAAGGCCCACATAGACACCTTTGTCATCGTCTCCGGAGACTCGGACTTCTCGCCGCTCGTGAGCAAGTTAAAGGAAAACGGAAAGTACATGATCGGCCTGGGCATGAGAGGGTCCACGTCGGACCTTCTGCGCGACAACTGCGACGAGTTCATCTACTACGAGGACCTTCAGCCGGTGACCACCGAAGCGGCGCTGTCCAAGCTGCCGGACAAAAAAAGAAGCGGGTTCCAGCTCCTCATTGACTCGGTGTCCGCGCTTATGCGGGAGAACAAGCCCACCATCTACGCCTCCATGGTCAAGGACACCATGAAAAGAAAGGACCCCTCTTTCGACGAGAGCTACTACGGCTACCGCATGTTCACCGAGCTTCTGGAGGACGCCGAGAACCAGGGGCTTCTGATGCTCTACCGCGACGGCCGCTCCGGGACCTACGTGGTCTCCGGCCTCGGCGAAACCAAGGGCAAAAAGACCTCCTCCAAAAAGACCGCAACCAAGAAATCAAGCTGATTCCTTGACAAGCCCGGTCCCGATGACTAACTTTTCAGAGTATTAGAAGAAGGGTGCGGTAATCGGGCGCTGGCGCACTTCCGCATCAAAACTTCAAGAAAGAGTTTAATCGCGGCTTACGCCGCTTGCACGATATACTTATCAGCTTGTAAACAACAAAAAAGGTTTTAGGCAGACAGTGGGGTTGTATTTTTTTATTGAACTTTTATGAAGGAGGGTATCATGAAAACATTTTTCAAGTCTCGAATCGCGGCGGTGGTTGTTGTGATTGCGATGGCGTTCGCAACGGTGCAATGCGGCTACATCCTTCACCCGGAGCGGGAAGGAAACGAAGGAGGCACGGACGACATTGACGTTCCCGTTTTGATTATGGACTGCGCCTGGCTGCTGGTGGGAATCATCCCCGGTGTTATCGCCCTGGGCGTGGACTTCTACACCGGCTGCATTTACG
>JAWOBU010000158.1:0-2610 GCA_046484135.1 bacterium | reverse complement strand
TCGTACTTCTCGGAGAGCTCGAAAGCCAACCCCATGAACTTGAGACACTCCTCAGAGTCGGAAGGCTCGAGCATGGGCAACTTGGCCGCGCGGGCATAGTGTCGGTTGTCCTGCTCGTTCTGGCTCGAATGCATGGCCGGGTCGTCAGCGTTTACAATCACCAGTCCGCCCTTGATGCCGGTATAGGACAGAGTGAACAGTGGGTCTGCCGCCACGTTAAGTCCCACGTGCTTCATGGATGCCATGGCGCGGGCGCCTGTCATGGCCGCTCCCGCGGCGACTTCCAGGGCCACCTTTTCGTTTGGCGACCACTCGGCTTTGATTTCTTTGTATCGGGCGGCGTTTTCTAGTATCTCGGTGCTGGGGGTCCCGGGATAGGCGCAGGCCACATCCACGCCCGCTTGCCATGCTCCCCTGGCGATGGCCTCGTTTCCGGACATAAGCTCTTTCATTTCACTTCCTCGCAATAATAAAAACCAGTGCCATATAAACGGGCAAGTCCGGGATGGAAAGGAGGCAGGGCACTGGCTGTTAATAGCTCAACATCACGCTCATGATGACAAGCCGCGCAAATCGCAACTTAAAGTCGCCCGCACCAACAGCATGATTTTCCGGAGCAACTCCACACATATAACAGGGTACTAATACTGCCGCAAAACAGGACTATTTTATGTCCGTAATCTGTAAATCGCAAGTTGTTTCCGGTCGTGCGGGCTTAAGTGCCTGTTTTAAACGCTCTGGCTGAGCGCGGTCTGGAAGACCTCGAGTGTCTTTTCTATGTCATCGTAGGAGTGGGCGGTGCTCATGAATCCTGTTTCAAAAGCAGAGGGCGCGAGGTAGATGCCGTGCTTTAACATGAAGTGGTAGAACTTCTTGAACCGGTCGAGGTCCGCCTCTTTTGCTTCCACTGCGTTCTTGGGCGGCTGGTCCCGGAAGAAGACCGTAAACATGGACCCCACACTGTTCACGGACAGGGGAGCCTCCTGCTCTTCGATCTTTTGCCGGAATCCTTTGACCAGGGCCTCGGTCCTGGCGAAAAGCTCGTCCTCGGTGTCGGGCTTTTTCAGCTCTTCCAACACCGACTGGCCCGCGGCCATGGCCACCGGGTTGCCGGACAAGGTCCCGGACTGGTACACCGGCCCTTCAGGCGCTATCGCGGCCATGATCTCGCTCTTTCCGCCGTACAGTCCCACCGGGAATCCTCCTCCTATGACCTTGCCGAGACAGGTCAGGTCAGGCTTCACGTTATAATACCCTTGGGCCCCGCCCTTGATCCTGAAGCCGACCAGGACTTCGTCAAACACGAGAACGGAGTCATAGTGGGTGGTCAGGTTACGGAGCGCGTCCAGAAAGCCGGGCTCGGGCAGGAGGAGTCCCACGTTCCCGGCGACCGGCTCCACTATGACCGCGGCGATCTCGGAGCCGTGCTCGGCAAAGACGTGCTCGAGGGCATTGATGTCGTTGTAAGGTATTACAATGGTGTTTTCGGCAAAGGAGTCCGGGACCCCGGCGGAGTCGGGCTGCCCCAGCGTTGCCGCTCCGGAGCCGGCCTTGACCAGAAGGTAGTCCGCGCCTCCGTGGTAACATCCCTCGAACTTTACGACCTTGTCCCGGCCGGTGTAGCCGCGGGCCGCGCGGATGGCACCCATGCAGGCCTCGGTGCCGGAGTTGACGAAGCGCATCTTCTCCATGGAAGGATAAAACCGTTGCACCAGCCGGGCCAGCTCCGTCTCCTGCACGGTGGGCGCCCCGAACGACGACCCGTTTTTAAGCGCGCTTACCGCGGCCTCGGTTACCGCAGGATGAGCGTGCCCGAGTATCAGAGGACCGTAGGACATGACATAATCAATGTAGGTGTTGCCGTCCTCGTCCTCGATGTGACTGCCGCTTCCCCTCGACATGAAAAGGGGCGTGCCCCCCACTCCGGAAAAGGCCCGCACCGGGCTGTTCACTCCTCCCACCAGAACAGAGGCCGCCTCTTCGAACAACTCTTCGGAACGCTTAAACATTGTAACCTCCCCTAAGCTGTTTATGAATCATAACGGTTAGAAACGAAATTTTAACACAGAGGCCTGCCGGCTACCATGTTTTCCCCGTCTCCCGGATGAAGTGCTTGAGGGTCCGCTCCACCTTTTTCCGGTCCAGGGGCTTGTCCTGGAGACAGGCGCGGTTGTCAACCTGTCCCAGGGTGGTTTCCAGAAAGATTTTAAAAAACTTGGCCTCCATCTGGAACTTCTCCAGGATATCGGAGTTTTCGAGGTCTTTATCAGAGGTCTCTTCAACGAACCTGAAGTACTTGTCGAACTCGACGTAATCGTGGTGCCTCATGAGGGGAACGGTGTCCCTGCGGAGCTTTGCTATCCATCCTTTCTGCAGGGAGAGATACTTGACGTAGGTGTCAAGGCTTTTGCCCGCGCTGGTGGTCTCCAGTATTTCCTCGAACTTGTCCATCAAGGCCTGGAACACAGCCAGGTCCTGCCGGAGCTGGATGCTGTCCATGCGGTGGGTAATGAACCCCGGAAACACGTTTTCCTCTATCAGCTCGGGCTCGAACACCCGGAGGACCTGGATGATGCTCTGCTGGAAAAAGTTGGCCAGGATGCCGTGGCT
>JAWOBU010000157.1:0-8978 GCA_046484135.1 bacterium | reverse complement strand
TCCAGGTGGTGCCGGAACCGTCCGCCCGGTGCACCACTGTAATGTCCCGGCCGGGGAGATCGAGATCGGCGTTGATCTTTTTTATCTCCGGCGCGTTCCACTTCGTGATTTTGCCGTGGAAGATATCAGTGAGGACCCCCGGAGTAAGCTTCAACTCCCCTGCTTCTACCCCTTCAATGTTGACCACCGGCACCACCCCACCGATGATCATGGGAAACTGCAAAAGACCGGCCTCTTCCAGGGCCTTCGGCTTCATGGGAGCGTCAGAGGCACCGAAATCAACGGTCTTGGCCTTGATCTGGGCGATGCCGCCCCCGGAACCGATGGGCTGATAGTTTAGCTTCACCCCGGTCAGGTTCTGGTACTCATTCGCCCATTGCGAGTACAACGGATACGGAAAGGAAGCGCCCGCGCCGTTTAACACCTTGTCCCGGGCGGAAAACAAGGAGCTGGAAGCAAGCAGGACGGCGAACAACACTAATGTAAAAATTTTTTTCATCTTGGTTTCTCCTTCATTAAGACGGTTTATTTTTTACCTGTCGTTACGGTTTCTGATTCTGGTTATGTTTCATTAAGTTTGTGTTAGATCATGGTTAGACTTTCATTAGCATTAAAACTTAATTTGCCAGACCGCCTGGTACTTCTCTTCTTCTCCCAGCTCGTTGTTCTTGACCGGGAGCTTGCCTTTTACATCGGCGTCGTCCTGGTAGTCGGTGCTTTCCCAGGCCAGCACCAACATGTTGCCCCCGGAAAAGTCATAGGACATGCCTGCGGTGGTCATGGTATAAGCGGTGTCCTCCGCCCATTCGTTATCCGGGTCAATATCGAAGTAATCGTACCTGCCGAAAATGCTCAGCCTGTTTCCGGTGCTGGGAACGGATGCCCGCAGGAAGGTTGACCATCCCTGCGTGTCAAGGGCGTCCCCCGCCGGGTCTGTCCACGCTCCGCTCTTGTTGCCCCGAGTGGTAAAGTACTGGTAGTTGAAATTTAGAGCGGGGTGCTCAAAAGAGACCATGTAAAGGTTCACGTTATAGTCCGGAATCTCATCAATGGTGGTCCCAGCCACCACCTCGCCCGTCTCCACGTTGCCCTCGCCGTAGATGCCAAGGTAACTTAGCTGCAAGCCCGGCAGGTGCTCGGGAAGAGGCCTCAGGCTGACTCGGCCTTCAGCAACCTTGTTCTGGTTCTTCTCCACCTCGTGGTAGCCTCCACCGTTGTAAACACCCACGTGCCAGCTTCCGTACCTGCCGTTGTAATGCTTGTTGCCGGTCTTTTCCTTGCCGCCTTCGAGCTCCCCACCCAAGTTCCCCCGCAGGCTGATACCCGTGTCAGCGGAGTTGAAAACATGGGCCCGCTCGATGGGCATGGTCCCTTGACAACGATAGGGATTCTGGTTGTGCTCCTCGAAGTCCAGCCAGGGCATGTGCCCCAGGCCGACCTCGGCCTTCATCCCGGTGAAAGGCCCCACATCGGGAACAAGGAACTCGGCGTAAAAGTACTTGGTGCGTACCACGTAGCTGCCGTGGAGCTTGGTGCCAGGGTCCTTGCTCTCCTGTTTCAGGTCCGTGGTCAGCCGCATCCTCATCCAATCCGTCATGACCTTCTTTATCGTGAAGTAGCCCCGGGTGAGACTGAAGTCATTGTAGTTCTCTTCCTCGCCGGCCGGCAGAGGATGCTCGCCCGAAGAGTAATCCACATAGGCGGTTACACTGAACTCGAGTCCTTCAAGCGAGCTGTCCAGGGGTTTTTCATTTCCGGCCGCCGCGGGATTTGACCACCAGCACATAACACCGGAAAGACAGAAAACCGATAGGACTTGTAAAAGCCTTGCAAGCCGGTAACAAACCTTCTTCTCCTTCTTCGAATGCCTTTTCAATTTTTCCTCCTTGGTCCGCTTAATCACGGTTTTAAAATTTCGAACATAGAAATACCTCTTCCCGGTTAGCCCCATATAAGCTCCCGGTTAGAATTATGTTAAGTTTGGAAAGAAAAAGGCGAGATTCACTAAAGAGGAAGACGAAGGATAAAGGTGCTCCCCTGCCCCGGCGTGCTCTCTACGCTTACAGAACCTCGGTGCGCCTGCGCAATGTGCTTCACAATGGCCAGTCCTACGCCGGTGCCCCCCATCTTGCGGCTCCGCGCTTTGTCCACCCGGTAGAACCTTTCGAATATCCGGCCGAGATGCTTCTCCTCGATACCCTGACCCTGGTCTTGTACCATGATCTCGAACTCGGTGTCTGATTGGCGGGCCGTAAGGTTTACCGAGCTCCCGCTTTCGCTGTAATTAATGGCGTTTTCCAGAAGATTGGTCACGGCCTGGCTTAAAAGAGGAGGGTTTACCTTGGCCCGAAGGGTGTCGGCACAATAAACGCCGATGCTGACGTCTTTTGTTGCCGCCTTTCCAGTGCATAACTCCAGCGCCGACTCGAGCAGGTTCCTGATGTTGGTGTACTCCAGGCGGATGGAATCCCTGCTTTGAGTCTCTTCCAGCCGGGAAAGTAAAAGGAGGTCCTCCACAATCGAGTTCAACTGCTCTACCTGCCGATGTATGATCTCCAGGAAACGCTCCGCGTCCGCCCTGGAATCAAGCGCTCCTCCCTGAAGGGTCTCGACAAAACCCTTTATGGAGGTAATAGGCGTCCGGAGCTCGTGGGTTACGTTCGCCACAAAGTCCCGCCGCATATTTTCGAGTCGTCGGAGCTGGGTTACGTCATTGAGAACAAGCACGGCTCCCTTGAGAACATGGTTCTCGTCGCGCACGGCAGTGGCGTGGGCCTGGATGATGCGCTGGTTTCCCGGCTCTATCTCGATGTTCTCCAGGTCCTCTTCTCCGTTGGAAAGCGCCCTCTGGGCCTGGCTTTGCAGCTCTTTGTCCCTTACTACCTCCTGGAGGCTCCTGCCCCTTTTATCTCCGGAAGTGATCCCGAGCATAAGCCGGGCCGCCTGGTTAAGGCTTATGATGGTCTCGTCCGTAGATATAGCTATTACTCCCTCCCTCATGCTGCCGAGAATGGCCTCCTGCTCGTTGCGCTGGCTGGTGATGGTCCGGAACCTCTCGCCCAGCTCCGCAGCCATCTCGTTCATGGCATGGGCAAGAGAGCCGATCTCTTCAAGGTCGTCCTCCGGCAACCTTGTATCAAGCTCTCCTTCTGAAAAACGTTTCGCCCCCTTCTTCAGCTCCTCCAGCGGCCGGCTGATCCGGCGGGACACCATCAGGCTGGTCAGGGCAGCTATTACCGCTATGACGCCTCCCCCGATCACCACCACCCCCTGGAACCTGAGCAGGGCGTCGGCCACCGAGGCCAGGGGGACCGAGGTTCTCACCGCCGCGATTACCGAACCCTGTTCCTTGATCGGTACCGCCACATACATCATCTTTTTATCCAGGGTGTGGCTGTACCTGGTAATGTTTCCCGCTCTGCCGTCCAAGGCCTCCTTGATCTCGGGACGGTCGGCGTGGTTGTCCATGTTGGCGGGGGACTCCTCGGAATCACAGATGACCTTCCCTGAAGAAAGGATCAGGGTTATTCTCGTTTGCGAAGCTTGTCCCAGCCGGTTACAGAGAGGATCAATTTCCCCTACCGGCTCTCTGAGAAGCTCTCGTAGCTGCGGCTTTATCAAGCGGGCCCGCGACTCCAGGTCGGAGACGATCTGGCTGTAGTAGAAATCTCTTACCGCAAAGGCGGAAAAAACAAGAGCGGCGAATAAAGAAAGGATGGTGATAAAAATGAAAGATACGAACAGGCGCCAGAGCAGTCTTCTTGATCTCAATTGACTATTCCCTGAACCGGTATCCTACGCCCCGTACCGTCTCGATGTTTTTACCCGATTCCCCCAGCTTCTTGCGCAAACCGGAGACCAGTACGTCCACCGACCTGTCGGTTACGGAGTAGTCTTCTCCGTGGACGTTGTCTATTATCTGGTTCCTGGTAAAAACCCAACCCGGCCTTCTGGCCAGCAGAAAAAGAAGCTGGAACTCCGAGTGGGTAAGGTCCACCGGCTTCTCTCCTGCCAGGACTTCGTACGTACTCGAGTTTATAACAATGTCCCCCGCCTTTATGACGGCGTCCTCCGGGGAGGCCGGAGCGTTTTGCCGCCGGAGCAGGGCCTTCACCCGCGCCATTAATACCCGGGGACTGAAGGGCTTGGTTACGTAATCGTCCGCTCCCAGCTCCAGACCCGTAACAATATCGGCTTCCTCCCCTAAAGCGGTGAGCATAAGAATGGGAATTGCGGATGTCTGCGAATCGTTCTTCAGTATCCGGCAGACCTCGAGGCCGTCAACACCCGGCAACATAAGGTCAAGAAGAATAGCGTCGGGAAGAAAGGAGCGAGCGGCATCCAAAGCCTCCTCCCCGGAAGTCACCGCCTTCACCCGGTAATTGGCCCTCTCAAGGTTATAACGGACCAGCTCGAGGATGTCCTCGTCGTCGTCAACCGCGAGTATGCTTTCTTTTGCCATCAGCTAATCTCGTTCTATTAGCATTTTTTTACTTCCAGGTCAAAGCTCTTAAAAAAGGAGTTCCCCGATTTTTCTTGTTGGATATTGTCCTGCGTTTAAATCCAACTTTTCCCATCATAAAGACCTTTGCCAGGCCGGCGTCTGGAGGTGTCGGGGAACTGTGTTTACAATTGATTTTATTTTCCTGGTCATCACTTGGACTTGTTATCATTTCTTTTCACGTCTAAAGTCAAGGCGGTTTGCTAGAGTGTCATGGCGCGGGGGGATTCGCAAAGATGCAGAAGGCGCTGGTTTTTCACGGCGGTGGTCTGGGAGACCTTGTAAACACCTTGCCTGCTTTTCGGGCGCTTCGGGAAAGGTTCTCCGGGGCTTCTTTTACTTGCGCGGGAAACCTGTCTTTCCTTTCATTGTTTCGAGATGCGGGCATCTTCGACCAGGTGGTGTCTATTGATGGATCGGGCCTGCACGCTTTGTGGAGCGAGTCCGGGCTTTCTCCCTCGATCGAGGAACACCTCGAGTCCCATCAGCTCGTGGTAACCTGGATGCGCTCTCAGGCGTTGCAGGAGAACCTTGCCCGCCTCGGCCTCCGGGTGGCTGCGTTTGCCGGCCCGTTTCCGCCACCACCGGGGTCAGGCCCGGTCTCGGATTACATGAAGGCCCCGCTTTACGAGCTCGGCATAAAGAGCTTCCCCGAACGTCCATCGCTTTCCCTGCCTCCGGAAGTCAAGCGGAACAGCCCCTCCTTTCCCGGACTCCTTGTCCACCCCGGCAGCGGATCGCGGCATAAGAACTGGCCGCCGGAGTTCTTTGCCGGCTCGGCCCGCGAGATCGCCCGCCGGGAGTGTATCAAGATCGCGGTGGTGGCAGGTCCGGCTGACCGCGCTCCGGCTGCAGAACTCATCCGGCTTCTGGGAGACGATCTCGAGGCGGAGTTCCGGGACCTTGGCACAACCGGTTTGGCAGGACTGCTTTCGAGCGCCGGGCTGGTCCTTGGCAATGACTCCGGGGTCTTGCACCTTGCAGGCGCTCTGGGCACCAGAGTGGCCGCGATTTTCGGTCCGACCGATCCTGCGATCTGGGGAGTGAATCAAAAGAACGCCGTGAACCTGTCGCCGGATTTGCCCTGCGCTCCGTGCTCGCGAGAGGACATGAGGGAGTGTGCTTTACGGCAATGCCTGCACGCGGTCCCGCCGGAAGAGGTCGTCGAAGAGGTCTGCACTTTAATGGAGCACTCTCCTTTATAAAACTTTTTGCAAAGGTCGTACTAAAGATCGTAAGATACCTTAAAGTCAAAAGGAGAAGGCCGAAATGAAGGGTAAGAGGTTTCTTTGCGGTTTTTTGGTGATGGCGGTCTGCATCGGTTCTGCCGTATCGGGCGCGGACGACAAGGCCCGGCAGGGCGAGCTCGAGGTCCTTACTTACAATGTGGCCGGACTGCCCGAGCTCATCTCCGGGTCGCATCCCTCCATTTACACCGAGATTATAAGCCCGAAGCTGAACGCTTTCGACCTTGTCCTGGTCCAGGAAGACTTTTCCTATCACGACGAGCTGAAGTCGCGGGCTGATCACGCTTACTCGTCTCCTCCCGGCAGCGCGGGCACTCTGGGCGACGGCCTGGCGCGGTTCTCGCGCTTTCCTGTCCGCGGCAAGGTGAAACACGTTTCATGGGAGGAGTGCCACGGCCATCTGGGCCACGCCAACGACTGCCTGACCAAAAAGGGCTTCTCCATGGGAGTACACGAGCTTATGCCCGGCATACTCGTCCACGTCTACAACCTGCACATGGATGCCGGCGGCAGCAAAGCCGACCAGCAAACCCGCAGCATCCAGATGGACCAGCTTATAACATACATGCAAAGAAAAAGTAAAGGAAAATCAGTGATTGTAGCCGGAGACTTCAACCTGTCCGGCAAAAGACCGCGCGATCTCGAGACCCTCCAGCGCCTCATAGACAAACAGGACTTAAAAGACGTCTGTCGCGAGACGAAGTGCGGGCAGGAGCGAATTGACCGCATTCTCTTTCGCGGAAACCGGAGGCTCCAAATCCAAGCAACGTACTACCGGGTAGAAGTAAAAAGGTTCATGAACGATAAAGGCAAACAGCTCTCCGACCACGAAGCGGTATCCGCTAAGCTGGGGTGGAAGGTGATGGAGTAGAAGGAAATCCACGGGAGGGAAGGACGCGAAAAAGACGGTTTGGCGATTCCAGCGCCCGGTCTGGACTGCGAGAGCTTGCTGCGGTTTTTTTCCGCCCGAAAGCTTTCGCACTCCGAAAGAGAAATAATATGAAAGATTTTCCGACACCCGTACTGGTGGTGAGTAAATGCCTGGGCTTTGCTCCCGTCCGTTACAACGGCGAGGTCCTTCATGACGAGTTTGTAAAGGGGCTTGAAGACTTTGTCTCTTATGTTCCTGTTTGTCCGGAGGTGGAGATCGGGCTGGGGATTCCTCGCAAGCCGGTCCGTTTGGTGTTGAAAGAGGGCACACACCGCATGGTCCAGCCTGCCACCGGCCAGGACTTTACCGAGCAGATGCAGGGGTTCGCAGACTCTTTTCTCTCATCTCTTTCCGAGGTGGACGGCTTCATAGTCAAGAGCCGCTCTCCGACCTCGGGCATCAAGGACGTCAAGGTGTATCCCGGCCTGGAGAAGGTGGCAGCAGTGGATAAAGGCGCCGGTCTTTTCGGCGGCGAGATACTGAAGCGCTTTCCCCGCCTCCCGGCTGAGGACGAGGGACGCCTTAGCAACTTTAATATCCGGGAAAGCTTCCTCACCCGCGTTTTCAACCACGCCGATTTCCGGCGCGTAAAAGAATCCGGAAAGACCGCAGAGCTCATCAATTTTCACTCCCGCAATAAGCTCCTTTTTATGGCCTATAACCAGAAGGAGCTTAAGTCCATGGGAAGCATTCTTGCAAACCCTCAAAAGAAGAAGTTCCCGGAGCTCGTCCGCGAGTACGAAGAGCACCTTTTGACCGCCTTGGACCGAACGCCTCGCAGGACCAGTATAATCAACGTACTCATGCACGCCTTCGGATACTTCAAGAAATCACTGGCAGCCAGGGAAAAGGCCTACTTCCTGGACTCCCTGGAAAAGTACCGGAATGGAGAACTTCCCCTGATCGCACTTCAGACCGTTCTCAAATCATGGGCCCTCCGCTACGAAAGCGATTATCTTCTGGACCAGACCTTTTTCCAGCCCTTTCCAGAAGGTATCATCGGTTTCAGGGATTCCGGCAAGGCAGTCCAAAGATGAGAAAAAAATGACCGAGACAGAAAAAAACATACTGCTTACGGGGGCCACCGGATACGTGGGAGGCAAACTTCTGCCGGAGCTCGAAAAACAGGGCCGCAAGGTTCGCTGCGTGGCCCGCCGGCCGGAAGCCCTGCAAGAGAAGACCGGCCCGCAAACCGAGGTGGTGAAGGCAGACCTTCTGGACCCGGCGTCGCTCGAGAGGGCCATGCAAGGCATAAGCGCCGCCTATTTTTTGGTTCACTCCATGCAGTCCGGGCCCGGATTCGCAGACCTGGAAAAGAAGTCCGCCCTTAACTTCTCGGCCGCGGCCTGCAAGGCAGGAGTGGAAAGGATCATCTACCTGGGCGGCCTGGCACACGGCCACGCTCTGTCCCCCCACCTCGCCAGCAGGCAGGAGGTCGGAAAGATACTTCGCGACTCCGGCGTTAAGACCATCGAGTTCCAGGCCTCCATCATTATCGGGGCTGGGAGCCTTTCTTTCGAGCTGGTCCGGTCTCTGGTCAATCGCCTGCCCGTGATGATAACTCCCAGATGGGTATCAATGTGCGCCCAGCCCCTCTATATCGGGGACGTGATCTCCTACCTCGTCGCCGCACTTGATCTGCCCCTCGAAAGCAGCCGGGTGTACGAGATCGGAGGCGCCGACCGGGTCTCTTACCTGGACATCATGAAAGAACAAGCAAGAACTACCGGCAAGAAACGAATAATGCTGCCAGTGCCGGTGCTGACCCCCTACCTGTCCAGCCTGTGGCTGGGAATGGTAACACCGATCCAAGCCACGGTCGGGAAAAAGCTCATCGAAGGTGTAAAGAATGAATCCCTGGTAAAAAACGACTCCGCCCTCCAGGATTTCGGCATAAAACCCGGCGGTGTCCGTATGGCCCTGCAAAAGGCCAACGCGGAATAAAGGCTCCGGCGAGGTTGTCCTGAAAAATCCTCGTTTGCCCTTTGCTTCCCCCCAAAACGGATGTCCCCTCCCCTGATTTAAAGTAATCTTCTTAAACAAAACTGGAAAAGTCCGTTTTTTGTCTGAAAACGCTGGCCAGTGTACGTGGAGAGAATCAATAACAAGCGCGGAAACAAGGTCTACCGGCAGGTGCTGCTCCGGGAGTCTTACCGCGAGCCGGGCGCGCCGAGATCAAGGGTCAAGCACCGAACGCTCCTCAACCTTACCAAATACGACCCCAAAGACGTGGCCGCCATCGAAATGGCGCTTAAGCATAAAAACGATCTGGATAAGCTCAAAGAGGCGTCCCAGGCAA
>JAWOBU010000218.1:0-2826 GCA_046484135.1 bacterium | reverse complement strand
AGCTCGAGAGAAAGCTGCTCAAGCTGGTCCGGAAGCACGACCTTCGACTGGTCGGGCCCAACTGCATGGGTGTCATAAACACCGAAGCCGACGTCCGCATGAACGCCACTTTCGCTCCCGCGGCCATGGACCCGGGAAGGATCGCCTTTCTGAGCCAGAGCGGGGCCATGGGGGTCGCCATCCTGAAGTATGCACGGGAGCTTTTCCTGGGCCTGTCCATGTTCGTAAGCGTGGGCAACAAGGCGGACGTATCAGCCAACGATCTTTTGGAGTACTGGAAGGACGACCCTTCTACCGACGCCATCCTGCTTTACATGGAAGGAGTGGGAAACCCCCGGAGGTTCATCCAGATCGCACGGGGGATAACCCCCCGCAAGCCCGTCATTGCGGTGAAAGCAGGAAGGACCGCCGCCGGCATCCAGGCCGCGGACAGCCATACCGGCGACATCGAGTCCCCCAAGGTGACCGTCTCCACGGACGCGGCCGCGGACGCCCTGTTCCGACAATGCGGGGTGATCCGGGTGCACACCCTGGAGGAGATGTTCGACCTGGCCCGGGCAATTGTCAACCAGCCATTGCCCGCGGGAAACAGGGTGGCGGTCCTCACCAACGGCGGCGGTCCCGGCATCATGGCTTCGGACGCACTGGAAGGAATGGACCTCGATGTCCCTCCCCTGGACCCCCGGACCATAGAGGAGCTAAAAAAAGTCCTGCCGCCGGAAGCAAGTCTCAAGAACCCGGTGGACATGCGGGCGGATGCCGGAGCGGAGCTGTACAGCCGTTCCATCCCGCTTTTATTGGAGGACCCCAACATAGAGGTCCTGCTGGTGATCCACGTCGAGTTCGAGTACGGCGAGGTCTCCCGCGCCATTCTCGAACAGGCCCGGGAAGCCCATAAGCCGGTGCTGGTCTGCCTGATGGGAGGCTCCGCCGAGGACCCCGGACGGCGTCTTCTCCAGGAGAACAATGTCCCGGTCTACTCCTTTCCGGAGTCCGCCTGCCGCGTGGTGCGCCATCTGTGCAACTACCGGCTCTACCGTCAGAAGCAGGCCGGCAGGATCAAGCACTACCGGGCGGTGGACCGGGAGAAGGTGGCGTCCGTTTTTCAAAAGGTCCGCGAGGAAAACCGGCAGGAGCTCACTCTCGACGAGGTCCGGCAGGTGGCCCGGGCTTACGGCGCGAAGATTCTTTCGAGCGGGCCTGCTCATTCCGAAGAAAGCGCGGCCCGGATCGCCCGCGAGGTGGGCTTTCCGGTGGTGGTCAAGGTCCTCTCCGATAAACTCAGAAAGAAGTCGGACGTGGGAGGCGTGATCCTGGACCTTCGCACCGAGTCCGAGGTCAAGAAGGCCTATCACAAGGTCATGGAGAACGTAACCTCGAAGTTCCCGACAGCGAAAATTGAAGGCGTGCAGGTACAGCAGATGTTAAAGAGCGGCGAAGAGCTCATAGTGGGCGCGGACCATGACCCGGTTTTCGGGCCGGTGCTCAAGGTGGGCGCCGGCGGGGTACACGCCGACATCGTGCGCGATTTTCAGTTCCGCATCGTGCCGGTAACCGACCAGGAGGCCATGGACATGATACGCTCTTTGAACATATATCCATTGCTGGAGGGCAACAGGGGAAAGGAAGGCATCCACCTTCCCACTCTCATGGACCTGTTGTGCCGGGCCAGTCAGCTCATCGAGGACTTCGAGGAAATCCAGGAGTTCGAGATAAACCCGGTTATCATTCCACCCCGCAAAAAGGAGTTCTTCGCGGTGGACGGCAGAATGAGGCTGTTTCCCCCGAACGACAGGAGAGACGCGGGTGAGAAACACGAACCCTGAACCGGAACCGCATTGCCCTTGCCCGGAAGAAAGGAACGCCCGGGCCGAGGAGTAAAAGCTTGTCGTCCGCTTTCGTCTACACCAGGAGCTTTTCCGAGTACAGGCTCGCCGAAAACCATCCTTATGATCCCGCCCGGGGAGAGAAGGCATACGAGCTGATGCAAAAGTACGACCTTCTTGCGCAGTCCGGCGGTCGGGTGGTCTCTCCCACGGCCTTGAGCTTTGAGGAGCTGGCATTGGCGCACAGCCGCCATTACCTCGAGCTCTTGCGCCAGGCCTCCCGGGGCGAGTTCTTCCTGGGCATGATCGAGTACGGCATCGGTACGGAGGATTGCCCGGTGTTTCCGGGCATGCTGGATTTCGCGGGCCTTGCCGCGGGGGCCACCTCGCGGGCGGTCGAGCTGGTGGTTTCTGAAGGGTACGACTTCGCGTTCAATCCCATGGGAGGCTTCCACCATGCCGGCCGGGCGGTAGCGGAAGGATTTTGCTACGTAAACGATATAGCGGTTGCGGCCCGGCAGTGGGCGGACCGGGGCAAGCGGGTGGCGGTGGTTGATATTGACGCCCATCACGGCAACGGCACCCAGGACTTTTTTTACGGGGACCCGCGGGTGCTGACCATAAGCCTGCACGAGTCCGGAGAGAGCCTCTACCCCTGGGGAGGACACTTCACCGAGACCGGCGAAGGGGAAGGCAAGGGCTTCAACGTCAACATCCCCATGCCCGCCCGGAGCGATGACGAAATCTTCACCTTCGCTTTCAACGAGATCGTGCCGCCGCTTTTAAAGGCCTTCTCTCCCGACCTGGTGATGGGGGTCATGGGAGTGGACACGTTTTCCACCGATCCGTTGACCAACCTTAAGATGACCAATAACTCGTACGTGGAGGCCGTAAAGGTGTTGAACCGGACCGCGGGCCCCTGGGTCGCGCTGGGAGCGGGCGGCTACAACATGGACAACGTGGCCCGCGGCTGGACGCTTCTTTGGGCCGCGGTCCACGG
>JAWOBU010000199.1:0-37227 GCA_046484135.1 bacterium | reverse complement strand
AATGACGGGTTTCGTTCGCGGCGCAGGTTCCTTTCCCGGGCGGGCCGGGGAGTTCTCGGTCTTGGTGTTCTGGCCGGTTCCATGGCCGGCTGCGATCCGGGCGAGTTCATGGATTACCTTCTTCTGGAGGAAGAGGACAAGGTTACGGACCGGTTTTACGAGTCCATCTCCGGCCATTGCCGGAGGCCGGTGATACCGGAGGCGACCTCGGACCAGTTCTCTTTTTTGTGGACCTCTGATATCCACGTGACCCGGGACAAGCCCCATTACATTGATCTTCTGGGTAAGTACGCGGACGAGTGCGATGCCGCCTTTATCCTCCACTCCGGGGACTGCGTGGACCGCGGCAAGGAAGACGAGTACATAAAGCTTGTTGACCTGCTGGATTATCATTCTCCCGTGCCCATGATCACGGCGCTCGGAAACCATGACGTGTATAATGACGGCTGGCCCCGCTACAAGAAGTATATCGGGCCGTCGGTTTTCAAGTTCCGGTATGCCAGGTGCGAGTTCATTTTTATAGACACTGCCGCGGGCACCATGGGCCGGGACCAGATGGACTGGCTGGAGAGCAAATTAAAGCACAGCCCGAAGCCTCTGCGTTTCGTACTCAGTCATTATCCGATCTACGACGGTTCTTTCCAGACGCCCGCTTCCATGGGCAATACCGAGGAGAGGATGAAGCTCATCTATCTTTTTGACGAGTACGACGTGAACTACTTTTTGTGCGGGCACAAGCACACGGGCGCGCATTACAAAATCCGGGGCTGCAAGCACCTGATCGGCGGAGCGGGCTGTCCGTACAAAATGATCATTGAAGACCGCCCTCACCTTTACCGGTTCGATATCGAGGGGACGGGTATCGGCAAGAAAAAGGTCTACTTCGAAGACCTGGAGGGGTATTACACATGAGACGGCTGCTTTTTTGTCTGGTCTCCCTCGTACTTTTGATGCTGGTCCCGTTGTCCGCACGGGCCGACTCCAGTGTTTCCCTTGCGTCCGCCGGAGACACGCTGTTGCCGGAGATTTCCGAGCCTTCCGGCACGGGCCTTTCTTTGCGGGTGGATTACCTGGGCCGTCAGAGCGCGGTGGAAGAGAAGGACTACTCGAGGCTTTCCCTAAGCTGGGACTCCGGCGAGAGGTTTTTGAACCCTCGCGGCGGCGTCGAGTTCCGGATGGAGGACGGTCAGCTCCGGTCCTACTGGATAGGAGACGACATTATTATTACGGACCGGACGCGCCTTCACCTGCGGCTCAACCACCTCGAGTACGGCGATTGGGAGACTGCCATAAACCACGCCAACTTTTACTTCTCCTATCACCGCTGGTGGTTCAGGGGCGCCGTCGGTTTAGGTTACGCCGCCCTGGTGTTCGAGGACAAGTATTACCGGGACCCCACTCATTATACGTCCACAGCTCCGGAGAGCAGGGTGATCTACGAGCTTTCGTTGCGTCCCTCCTTATGGGAAGACCGGATCGAGCTCGGCTTCGGCTTCCGGAACTTCGACAACTTCGAGTATCACGGCGCCGACAGTAACGGCTACCACATCGAGCCCATCTTCCACCTGACGGACTCCACCACCTTGAGCGCTTTTTACGAGAGGCGTTACTCCGGTGTTTTCATAAGTGTTCCCACCCTTAACCGCGTAACCTGGATGGTGTCGGTGGAGCATACCTTTTAAGGGGCGCCCCGCCGGCTTATCGAATTTGAAACGAGGCAGAGATGATAGACCTGCACATGCATACCACCTGGAGTGACGGCGCTCTTATCCCCGCGGAGACGGTCCAGCGGGCGCGGCATAAGGGGGTCCGCGGCCTGGCCTTGACCGACCACGTGGACAGCTCGAACCTCTCGCTGGTGGTGCCGGCGCTGGTCCGCTTCTGCCGGGACCTCGAAGCTTTCGCGGACGACGTTACGGTCCTGCCGGGCCTGGAGCTCACTCATGTTCCGCCGGAGTCTATCGCCGGCCTCGCCCGGGAGGCCCGGCGGCTGGGCGCGCAGTGGATCGCGGTCCACGGCGAGACCCTGGTGGAGCCGGTGCCGCGGGGGACCAACCACGCGGCCATTATGGCGGGAGTTGACCTTCTCGCCCATCCCGGCCTGATCGAGCCGGACGACGTGAAGCTCGCGGCGAAAAACGGAGTGGCCCTGGAGATATCGGCGCGAAAAGGCCACAGCCTGACTAACGGAAGAGTGGCCGCGCTGGGCAAAGAGCACGGGGCCGTTCTTCTTCTGAACACGGACGCCCACGAGCCTTGTGACCTTATTGACGCGGAGTTCGCCCGGCAGGTGGCGCTGGGCGCGGGCCTTTCCGGATCGGACTTTACGAAGATGCAGGACGACGCAGAGGAGCTTATGAGGCGGGCGTCGGAGAGGAGGCCCGAATGAGCAACGTAACCAAGAGGGTGTTAAGCGCGCTGGTCCTGGTTCCGATCCTTCTTTATATCTTTTTCCGGGGCGGCTGGCTTTTTGTGCTTCTCATCGAGCTGGCCATCCTGGTGGGGGTGAACGAGTACTACCGGATGGTGGAACAGAAGGGGCTCATGCCCAAGAGGCTGGCGGGCACGGTGGGTGCCCTGCTTATAGGCGGGCTGGCCTACCTGGGCAGGCTTGATTATATGGCCATCGGCATAACCCTCTTGGCCATGTTGATCCTGGCGGACCAGCTCCGGGGAATGGACATAAGGACCGCCATTACCGGGTCCGCGGTCACGCTTTTCGGGGTGTTTTATATCGGCTGGCTTCTTTCTCATGCCACGCTTTTGCGCTTTCCCGCTCATCACCCGGAAGAGACGGGCATCTTCTTCGTGATCCTGGCCCTGGCGGGCACCTTTCTGGCGGACGCCGGCGCTTTCTTTACGGGGCGCGCTTATGGAAAGCACAAGCTCGCTCCTCTTATCAGCCCGGGCAAGACCATCGAAGGGGCGGTCGGGGGCGTGCTGGTCGGCACTGCGGGCGTGGTCGCGGTCAAGCTTGTTTTCGACTGGTGGGTTTTCCCGGCGGAGGGGACGGGCTTGCCTTTGTATCATTGTCTCCTCCTGGGGCCGGTGCTGGTTGTGTTCACGATTGCCGGTGATCTTTACGAGTCCATGATCAAGCGGGACGCGGGCATCAAGGACTCGGGCAACGTGATTCCCGGCCACGGCGGTATCATGGACCGGCTGGACTCGCTGCTCCTGGCCATTCCCATCACTTACTATTATCTTCGCTACGCTGTATACGGGGGGCTGTTGTGATACGGGTTTTCCGGGGTATTGAGCCGCAGGTCGCGCCGGACGCTTTCATCGAGGACAGCGCCGTGGTCATCGGGGACGTGCATATAGGCTCTTTGTCATCGGTGTGGTTCAACGCGGTGGTCCGCGGAGACGTAAATTACGTTCGGATCGGCGAGAGGACCAACATCCAGGATTCGTGCGTGGTTCACGTTACCAAGGACAAGTGGCCGACCTTTCTGGGGTCGGGCACGACCATAGGCCATCGGGCGGTGCTGCACGGCTGCCGGGTGGGGGACAACTGTCTCATCGGCATGGGGGCGATAGTCCTGGACGGCGCGGAGATCGGGGACAACTGCATGGTGGCCGCGGGCGCGCTGGTTCCGCCGGGGATGAAGGTCCCTGCCGGCTCGCTGGTTATGGGGGTTCCGGCCAAGCTCTCCCGCGATCTAACGGACGAGGACATCCAGGGCATCACCGCCCAGGGCGAGGAGTATCTCGAACTGGTGCGGCAGTATAAAGAAAACCCCTGATACTTATCCTTCCCGCAGATACGTGTAAACCACCGCGTTCTTGCCGCTTACACCCAGGCCTCGCGGGTCGCGTTCGATCCAGGCGATGTGCACGTTCCCTTTTTTCTCAACCGCAATTGCCGGGCTGTCCGGCCGCCGGGCGGGGTAGGGCTCGTAAGCGCTCACCGGCCGGGGCGGACCGGCGATGCTATAGGTCAAGCCCGAGGATTTTCGGAATGGCCTGAGCTTCCGGTAGACAATCGTTCCGTCCTTCTTCCCGCTTACCAGGTGAAGCCGTCCCCTCCCGTCAGCGGCGCAAGCCAGGGTCTTTTGGTCCCACGATCTTAAGTTTACGGTACCACTTTTTACCTTCATGGGGCTGGAACCCGGAGTTGAAGCTTGCAAGATGGGGAGTTCGCCTTCTTTGCCCCTTCTGACCCCGATCTTTATGGTATCGCCGTTAAACCGCGTTACAGCGGAGCAGGCGCCGGCCGGCTCGTCCCCGTCCTCCGAAATTTTTTCACGCGCCTTGTTGCTCTCGGTCTTCTGCCAGGACCGGAGGTCTTGACTGTAGATTTTTTTATAATTCTTGCGGCCCGCCTGCCAGCTTACCCGCACGTCGCCGCGTTCATTGGCTGACAAGTCAAGTCCGGTAATGGTGTTCCCGGAGACTCCGAGTACGGGGGGTGGAGAGAGCTCGATGGTGTAGATGCTTTCTTTTTCCATGGACAGTGTTGTCTGAATAGAGCTGCCTTCCATGGTTTGCGGCAGAGCGGCTTCATCCCGGCCGAGCGGTTTCAGGCTCGAGTCGCGTTTTATCTTTTCCGCTACATCTTTTGCTGGTGCGGAGGGGCTTCCCGCCTTCCAGTGGGCGGTGAGGAAGTTATTATGCTTGCTGTCTATTACGAACTCGCGAACGCTGTACCGGTGGGACGGAAGTCCCGTGAGCTCGAGCTCGACAGATGCTTTTCCGGGTCTGTTGTAATTCTTGGTTTTCTGCCACAGTTTCCGGATGTGGTTGTTAATCAGAAAGAGCATGATCTTGCCGGTGCGGGGGTCGTAACGTCCGAAGGAGTCGAACTCTCCTTCTGCTTGGACCGGGAGCCGTAAGGGGCCGGCTTGCGCGGCCATGGTCATGGCGTTAAACAATGGCCGGGGGGCCCACTCGTTTGCGCCGAGGTAAGAGTACATTCCCGCCCAGTTGGACCGCGCTCCGAATATCAGGGACTGGATTTCCAGGAAGTGCATCATCGTCGGGGGAGGATTGAGGCCGTAGAGATCGTGCAAGGACTGAAGAAGAAAAATGGCTGACAGCTCTCCGGACGCCAGGGTCCCGATTCCGTCGTGGCACTGGGTCATGACCGGACCGTACTCGGTAACGTAAACGGGCGCGGTCATGTCTTTCTCTTTCATGTACTTGAGCGCTCTTTCGTAATAGGGCCCCATGCTCATCCTCTTGAAAGGATAAATGTGAATAGTAAAAAGATCGGGACTGAGGTTGTTTTCCTTGAAGGTCTCGATCATTTTTTTCAGTCTTTTGTCCGGAGGCTTGGGGTCTCCGTGCCAGGCGGGCCCGGCCAGTCGGATGTTCATGCCCGGCGTGCGGGGGCTTTTCCGGTCCCAGGCCCGGTTGCAGGCTTGAACGGCTTTCCGGGCGTGAGAAAAGAGGACGGCGTAGTCGGATGCCCAGCTCTGGTTCCATCTCCATTCCCAGGCGATGGCCGGCTCGTTCCACACCTCCAGCGTCCATCCTGCTGCTTCTTTCCGGCCGTACCTGCGGTAAAGGCGGTCCACCACGGCAAAGACCAGGTTCTCCCATTTTAATAAGTCCCACTTGGTCCGGGAAGGAGCACAGGCCGGATTGTCCGGGTCCGGAGGAGAGCAGTCCCCCTCTTTCACCAGGTCTTTGTACATCAGGACCGGCAAGGTGGACAGGCATATGGCGGGTGTAAGGTCGTTTTCTACTACCCGGTCCATCATGGCGTCAAAGTGCCGCCAGTTAAGGGCGGTGTCTCCTGAAAGACACTCCGGACTTTGGATGGTGCATTCCTTTTCATGGAACTCCCGCGTATAAAGGTTTAAGGCCGAGAAGTCGGGCAATGAAGTTGTCTCCAGCGCGTTCTCATAAGCAGCGGAGCGATGCAGGCGAAGGTCGCTGACCGGCGATTGGGGAAAGCGCTCTGCGTTTTCGCGTAAAGCTCTTTTCAAGGAGCCGGCCTGGCCGACCAGAAAGGTTTCCTTATTAAGACCGGCTACAACATAGCGCCGACCGTCCTGTTCCACCGGCAGCAGTGCCGACACCGTGGCCAGGCCGGGGGATGCTTTCCGCTTTTGTTTCCGCTTTCTTAAAGGTTTTATCCTGCCGGTGTCTTCGTGGTAGTAAAATTTTTTCCAGCGCGAGCAATCGGTGATGGAATCAAGAGGGCCGTTGTAAAAAGCCGCTCCACCGTATGTTCCGACCCAGAGCTTAAGGTTGTCTTTGTCGCTTCCCGGCAGAAGGCTGATCTCTTTTACTACCAGGTCCGGCAGGCAGGGCGGCCATGAGGCGCTTCCCACCGTCATTCCATGCAGGACTTCGCCGGAACGGTAGAAACCCGAGCTGTAGTCGGAGCCCACCCGGACCACCGGCGCAGGGTCCCCGGGCGGCTCGTAAAAATAGCGACGCACTCGGGTCGAGAGCTCGGACACGTAAAGGCCGGCGTCAGTGCCGGCGAAGGCATACACCTTGTCCGAACTTTCTTCGTGCATGGTGTCCACCGCAAAAACCGCGTTGGAAGGAGGAGAGCCGGCTACCGGCTTCTGGTCCTCTCCGTACTCCTTGAAGACAAATCCTTTCAGACCTTCCGGACAGATAAGGCGGAGTCCGCCTCCTCCGCTCGCCTTTCTGCCGGGCGTCCCCATCCTGGTGATGGTGTTAAGGCCAAAGCTCGCCGCGGCCACGCATTCGCGGAGCGTCTCCCCGTCCCTCAATCGGACGGGAGCAAGGTCGTCAACCGTAACGTGCATTCTGGAGCTGAAGTTGCGCGGATTGATGCAAGCGGGATTGGTGAAGTCGTTCCATTGTTTCTTCTTTCCGCCGTCCCCCGAAAAGTTAAGCACATTGCCGGAGACACCTCCCCAGGGCTTGGGGCCGCGGATTTCCGCCCAGCCGGACCAGAGCTTGTCGCCGTGTTTGCACAAAGAGTAGCCCGCGTTGCTGCGCTGGAAGTTGAACCGGCGGCGTTTGTTGAAGACCGAGTTCGGGTGCCGGGGAGTGAACTCTCCGTTTCGGAAAGAGGCGATCCCTCCGGCAAGGCCTTTGTCTCCGATCCTTCCCGCGGCGACCCACACCGTGTCTTCGGAGACCATGATGTCGTTTATGGTGTTGTCTGGCAGTCCCGAGACAATGGTTACTTTATCCATGTTGCCGGAGCCGGCCCGGCCCGCATGGACAAGGTCGTGGCTGCCGTAGGTATGGACGGTGAAGGCGGGCCAGTCCACGGACCGGACGTGAAAGAACTCGGTGTTCAGTTTGAGATAAAGACCGCTTCCGGCAAGGGCGGAGAGCTTTGCAAGGTCCGCTTTTTTTATTTTGGAGTCAGGCTCGAACACGAGTCTTGTTTTCGACATGGAAACGGCGCGGCCGGTAATGCCGGTGGACTCGACCGTATAGTGCTCGGAGATGGAAAGGGAGGGAAAGTCCAGAACGTAGACGCCGTCGAACGAGGTCCCCACCCAGAGCCGGTTTCCGGCCGGGCTTTCTTGAAGCGCCAGGCACTGCACCGGCCCTATCTTTTCCCGCGCCGGGAAGTCAAGGTTTACAAACCCTCTTGCCGGGTCCATGACCGCCAGGCCTCCCTTCTTCAAGGGAAGGAGCTCGTCCCGCCAGAAAGCGGGGTAGACGTTATGAAGAATAATTCCCGTGGCAAAAGGTTCTGTCTCGTCTTGGCCCTGTAAAAACGACGGGTCGGAAAGCTTGCCTGCATTAACTTTTACTTCGTTCTTATCCGTGCAACCAAGCCCGCCCGTCCAAACCAGAAGACAAAGCAGAAACGAGCACGCCAGAGAACCCGTAACTGAAGCGGCGTGCCTCGACAGGATTTTTTCTGATATGGCTGACTTCATGGACATTCGGTGATTTTAGGCTGAAGCCGGTTAACAATCAACAACCGTCCCGGTTACAAGTTAAAGACAACGCCGAGATGCAAAAAGGTCCGGGATAAAAACGGAGAAAGCTTTTTTAAACCGCGGCCGCTCTTCGTGTTAAAATCCCCGAATGGCGAACGTGTTATTAGTGGAGCCTTTTTACGGAGGCTCCCACCGGGCTTTCGCGGACGGGCTGGTCCGAAACTCGGACCATTCTTTCCAGGTGTTGTGCCTGCCGGACAGGTTCTGGAAATGGCGGATGCGGGGCGGGGCCCTAACCCTGGCCGACCGGGCCCGCGCGCTCGACTTCCGGCCGGACGTGGTCCTGGCCTCGGACATGCTCTCCCTGGCCGAGTTCAAGTCACTCTCCGGCCTGGACGTGCCTGCCGTTGTATACATGCACGAGAACCAGCTTTGCTACCCGGTGCTAAAGGCAAGCCGGCGCGATGTCCACGTTGGCTTCACCAACATCACCACCTGTCTGGCAGCGGACAAGGTGCTCTGGAACTCCTGCTATCACATGGAGTCCTTCTTTGATGCCCTGCCCGGCTTTTTGAGCATGATGCCGGACCACCATCCCTCCCGCGTTTCCGAGCGGATTCGGGAGAAGTCCGAGGTCCTCTACCCCGGAGTGGACCTGGCCTCCATTGACCAGGCAAGAGTTGAAAAAGACACCGACCCCCCGCTCATTGTCTGGAACCACAGGTGGGAGTTCGACAAGCGGCCGGAGGACTTCTTTGCCGCGATTTACGAGCTGGAACGCGACGGGCTCGACTTCGGGCTGGTGATCCTGGGCGAAAACTTCCAGGTAAAGCCCCGGCCGTTTCTGGAAGCGCAGGAGAGGCTCGGCCATCGTATCGTGTGCTTAGAGTACGTGCCGGACCGCGGCGAGTACCTCTCCTGGCTCTGCCGGAGCTCTGTATCCGTGTCCACCGCTTCCCAGGAGAACTTCGGGATCGCCGCGGTGGAGGCCGCCTATGCAGGCGCCCGGCCGTTGTGGCCGGACCGGCTTTCCTATCCCGAGCTTCTGGGAAGCGGATTCAGAGAACACCTCTACCACGATTTCTCCGATCTTGTGTTAAAATTGAAAAAGGCGTTGAGGCAAGGCCCCGCCGGTCGGGGTCTGCCGGAGCGTCAAGCACAGCTTTTGTTCCGTTTCGACTGGTCGCAGCTCATATCTTTGTATGACGGGCTGCTGGAACAAACAGCTTCCGGCGGCTGATGTCATGTCTTTCTTCCATATTATGAAAAGGAGTGGGTTTTTATGTCTCGAACCGGCAATAAGGTCCGCGTGAAGTTGCGACGGACAGTGGATGATTCTTACGACCTGGTGGTGGGAAGCGCTCTCATGGAGCGGCTTGCCGCCGATCTGCGCCGTGCTCCGCTGGGGGACCGCTACGTTGTCATCTCTGACTCGACGGTAATGAAGCTTCACGGGAACGAGCTTACAGAGTGTCTTCGTAAGGCCGGCTTAAAGGTTGACCGCATAGGCTTTCCGGAGGGCGAGTCCTCCAAGAGCCGGAAGATGAAGCAGTACCTGGAGGAGCACATGCTGGGCCTGGGGCTTGGCCGCGACTGCTGCGTGATAGCTTGCGGCGGCGGCGTTACCGGCGACCTGGCGGGCTTTACCGCTTCGACCTATCTGCGGGGCGTGCCGGTGGTGATGTATCCCACCACGCTTCTTTCCATGGTGGACTCGAGCATCGGCGGCAAGACCGCGATTGACGTTCCGGAGGGCAAGAACCTGCTGGGTACGTTCCACCAGCCTCGGGCGGTTTACATTGACGTTTCCATGCTGGAGACGTTGCCTCGGCGCCATCTTCTCTCCGGCATGGCCGAGGTGGTAAAGCACGGCATTATCAAGGACCGTGAGTTCGTAAAGGTTTTGGAGGACCGCGGTATGGACCTTATAGATGGCGATCCTGATGCGCAAAAGGAGATCATCCTGGAAAGCTGCCGGATCAAGTCCGAGGTGGTAAGCGCGGACGAGAAAGAGCTCGACTATCGCCGCATCTTGAACTACGGGCACACCCTGGGCCATGCAGTGGAGGCGGCGTCCAACTACTCTTTGTATCACGGCGAGGCGATAAGCCTGGGCATGGCCATGGAAGCCGGACTGGCCGAGTCCCTGGAGATACTGCCCGCCAAGGAACGGGAGCGCCAGGACGCGTTGTTGAAAAAGCTCGGACTTCCCGTAAAGGCCAAGGTGGTCCTGAAGGCCCTGCTCGGAAGAGCGGTCCGGCCCCAGGACATCCTCTCCTACGTGCACCAGGACAAGAAGACCAGGGAAGGGATCACCGAGTATGTTCTGCCGGTACGGCTCGGGCAGATGAAAAGGTACAAGAAAAAGGTGGGAGTGCCGGTGGACGACAAGACCACCTTGAAGCTTTTAAAGAGGTTCTTCAATTAATACTTGCGTCAAATCTTGGCAGAGGGGCTTATGGCCGCGGTTTTCAAGGCTTGCGGCCGGCGTGATAGCCGCCCTGCTTTTTCTGGCGCTGTTCGAGCTTTTCCCGACTGTGGCCGGAGAGACATCCTCGAAGAGAGAGAGCTCAAAGCCTGCCCGGCCGGAAAAGGCGCCTGATTATTATAAAGAGGGCATAAAGGCCTTTCGGAGAGGAGACGACGAGCGGGCCGCGGCTCTCCTGGTAAAAGCTGCGCGCCGCGACTGGCGGGCCCGGGCGGTCCTCTCGGACCCGCGCTGGAAAGCGGGTCTGCCGGAGGAGCCCTTGTCCGGGCTTTCCGGCTTGAAAAAACAGGGGCGGGGTAGCGTGTCCGCTTCCGCGGTACTGTACCGGCTTGGGACCATCCGGAAGACAAAGGCACGAGAGCGCTGGGAAGACGCTTCTGTGGCGGGAGAAGCCCGCATCAAGAGAGCGGGCTGTTATTTTTTCGAGAAGGTAGTAAAAGAGCACGGGGGCAGCGCGGAGGATGACGATGCGGCGCTCCGGCTGGTTGAAGCGAGCCTTTGCGTCAAGAGTTCCGCTTACCCCGCCTGTACGGCCTGGTCTATAAGGCGGCACGAGGGCTGGCTGGAGGAGTATAGCTACTCCAAGTTGCGGAGCCGGGTGATGAAGAAGCTGGCCGATCTGTATCTTGACCTTGCGGACAGGCTGGAGGAGCCTGCTCCGTGGCGGTCGCGGAAGAAAGCGGAGCTCTGTCGGGGCAAGGCGATTTCGCTCGCTTCCGTGCTGGCCCGCGACCGGTCGGACAGAAATCTTGCACGGTGGGCGGAGAGGTTTATAAAAGAGATCAAGAGCTCGGGCAAGGCGTACTCGACCGTGCCTTCATCACTCCTCCGTTAAAGACTGTTTTTTTTTCGAAGGCATGCCGGCCATGAGGTCGGCTACGGGCAGGGCTGCTTCGTCCTCCCGGTCCATGTAAAAATGGTCCGCGCCTTCCACGATGATGATCCTGCTGTCCATGCCCATGGCTGTAACCAGGGACCGGGCGGAGTTCAAGGGGCAGAACCGGTCGCGGGTCCCGCCGGTGATTACGGTGGGAGGAGGGTTCGTAAGCAGGTCTTTAAGCGCCTGGTCCTTTTCCCAGGGGACGGCCGGCGGCATCGGGCTTACCAGGGCGAGCCGGCGGGGCCCTATCACGTCGAGGCCGGAAGCGTTTCTGGCGATGATGCGGGAGGCGGCGTACATGGCCATGAGTCCGCCGAAGCTGTATCCGGCGAGCCCGATCCGGTAGGGGTCTATGTCCGGCCGGGCTGCCAGCCAGGATATGGCGGCCAGGACATCGTCCACTTCCCCGCGCATGTCGTCGAACTCGCCTTCACTCTCGCCCGCCCCCCGGAAGTTGAAGCAGAAGGTGGAAACTCCCCGCGAGACCATACCGGCTTCCAGGGCGTAGACCACGTTGTTGTCCATACTGCCGCCGAACAAAGGATGAGGATGACAGATGACCGCGGCTGGTGCGCCGGACGCTCCCGCGCTTCGGTATCTTCCTTCCAGACGCAGTCCCCGGGAGTAGAACTCCACTCTTTCTTTTTCACCGTTCATGCATACTCCGGGTTTTAAGAAGTGTGTTGCAGGCGGTTATGGCAGAGGGGCGGCACCGGCAGGCACCGGGCCCGGGACTTTTTCAAGGGTTGTCTATATATCCCAGCGCTTCGAACTTCTTGCGGTCTTCTTCGGTCATGGCGCCGGTCTCGCCTACCACAGCGTCGCCTTCCCACTTGCCGTACCATTCCATGAGCCGGTCCGACTCTTTCTGGAAGTCGGGGTCTCCCACGTCAACGAGGTTGTTTTCTTCGTCGGGGTCTTTCTTTATGTCGTACCTTTCCCATTTGCTGTAGCGGACTCTGTACATGAGCTTGATGTTGTCATGCCGCAGTCCCACGTAGATGGGCTTGGTCAGGAACTTGTCGGCCCCTTCGATGTTGGGAGCGGCCCCTGCAAAGGTCTCGTAAAAAACGGTCCGGTCGCGGGGGCATTCTTTTTCTCCGCGAATGCAGGGCAGAAGGTTGGTGCCCAGCATGTCTTCCGCGGGTTCCATGCCGGCGTAAGCAAGGACGGTCGGCGCCAGGTCCAGGAGCTCGACCAGGCTGTCTTCTCTTTTGCCGGCGGGAATGCCCGGTCCCATAACAGCCAGTGGTATGTGCATGCCGGGCTGGTAGACCTTACGACCGTGGCCGGTGTAGTTATGCTCGCCCAGGCTCTCGCCGTGGTCCGCGGTAAAGATAATAAGCGAGCGGTCCAGAAGGTCCATCTCTTCAATCTTGTCAATCAGGCGGCCGATGTGGTGGTCGGTGTAGGCGACCTCGCTGTCGTAGTTGGCGCTGTCAGTGTAGTCGTGGGAGAACAGGAACTTCTTGTGGCGGACGTAGGGCGCATGGGGGTCGCTGTAATGTATCCAGGCGAAGAAGGGCTCGTCGGGCTTTTTATCGAGCCATTTCAGGGCCAGGTCGGACACGGTCTCGGCGTCCCGCTCGTCGTTTATGAACAGATACCGTTTCTGTTCGAAGCTGTCCTCGTAAAGGTCGAACCCCTGCTGGAGGTTGGACAGGTGTGCTTTCAAAGGCCAGTTGGACAGTATGGCTGCGGTGTAATATCCGTTTTCCTTGAACATGGAGGCCAGGGGTTTCACTCCGTCCACCATGGGGATGCCGTTTCTGATGGACCCGACCTGGTGCGGGTAGCGGGAGGTGAACAGGGAAGCGAAGCTGGGGGTGGTGAGCGGTATGTTGCAGGTGGCGTCGTCAAAAACCACGCCCTTTTTCACGAACTCGTCTATATGGGGCGAGGTGTCATGCTTGTACCCGTAACATCCCAGCCGGTCGGCGCGCAGGGTGTCCACGGTAATAAAGATCACGTTTTTCGGGCTTGCGCTTTGTCCGCGCTTGGTAAAAGGGCAGACAATCACCGCGACTAACATGATAAGGCACGCACAAATAATTCGTCTCATGTTCAGCCCTCCTATTAATAAAGATAGCATAAGGCATGGGGGGTCTCAATCGAATGGCGGGTGAAGTTCCCCCATTTTTTATGACCGGTCATTCCCTCCATCAGCGTCTCCGGCAAGCAGGACGTTTCTCTGTGCTTCCAATCGTTTCTACAACTCTCCTTTGTCAAATGGACTACACCAGTCGGCCACCATGATGGCCCACACAACTTTTTGTGTGGGCAGACTCACGAAGTGGGTCTGCAGGTACATTGTAAAAGATGTTGGCCGCATCCCTCCGGCATCAAACCATCCGGCCTTCTTCGTGTACTTTACCAACCGAAGCGAAACACCTGTTTTTGGAGATAAGGCAGGTCAGGCGATCATGATGAAGTGGTACAAGGAGGGCACTCCTTTTCCCTCCCGACGGTAGGAGAAAAAGAGCTCCGGCCGGCACCAGGTGCAAAGGCCCAGCTCTTCAATGTTTTCCGCAGGGATGCCTGCCTCCTCCAGTACGATGCGGTTGGCTTTTACAAGGTCGAGCCGGGCGTGGTTTTCATCTTCCGGGAAAAGCACTGCTTGGCTCTTTTCCCCTAATCCTTTTTCTACAGCCTCTATGACCGGTCCGTCCACCTGGTAATGGGGGGGACAGATGCAAGGTCCGATGCCGGCCCGGAGCGAGGCGGGCTCCGAGCCGTACAGGCGTTGCATGGTTTTTACGGCCTCGGCCGCCACCCGCGCGGCGGTGCCTTTCCAGCCGGCGTGGACCGCTGCTGTTGCTTTTCCTCGGGGGTCAAGGACCAACACGGGCACGCAGTCCGCGGTGCGCACGCACAGGGCCAGCCCCTTGGCGTTACTCACAATGGCGTCGGCGTGCGTGTTTCTAAGCCCGCGCGCATCGCCGGCTGATCGGGCCTCCACCACCCGGCTTCCGTGGACCTGCTTTATGGTGCAAAGCTCTTCGATCTCGGGGAATGCGTTTTTGATGCGTCTGCGGGCCACACCAGCGCCGGTGCCGGTGTCCCTGCTGCCGAAGGCATGGAGCACGCCGGGGACTTCAAGCATGGAAAGACGGAACAGTCGGAGATCGTTCCGGCGGCCGGGTGTACTGCTTTGATTCATCATTTGATCCTTGCGGGCGTATCCGGCAGGTGCAGGTTCTTTTCCAGTCCCAGGGCTTTCACTGCCGCTTTCATATCTTGTGGCAGAGGCGATTCAAAGGCCATGGGTTCGCTGGTGCAAGGATGGAGGAACCCGAGGTGATAGGCGTGGAGGGCCTGTCTTTTCAGTTGGCGGAGGGCGGAGCGTGTTTGCGGGTCCAATCTTGCCGGCAGTGTCCTGCCTTTGCCGTACAGGGCGTCTCCGACCACGGGATGGTTCATCTCGGACAGATGGACCCTGATTTGATGGGTCCTGCCGGTGTGGAGTTCGAGCTCGACCAGGCTCAGCCCTTCCGAGGCGGAAAGCAGGCGATAGCGGGTGAGCGCCTTCCTGCCTTGTTCTGCCTGTCCGGTCATCTTGAGCCGGTGTTTGGGGTTCCTGCTGATGGGGCTTTCGAGGGTGCCGGACAGTTGCCGGGGTTCTCCATGGACCAGGGCCAGGTACTTCCGGCTTATGGTGTGCTCTTTGAACTGGCGCGCCAGGGCCTCGTGCGCCTGGTCGGTTTTGGCGGCCACCATGACTCCGGAGGTCAGCTTATCCAGCCGGTGGACTATCCCCGGTTTCATCCTGCCCCCGGTAGTGGATAGCTCGTTGCAGTGATGAAGCAGGGCGTTCACCAGGGTGCCGTGCAGTCGGTTGGGGGAAGGATGGGTAATGAGTCCGGCCGGCTTGTCAATGACCACTATGTCGGCGTCTTCGTAAACTATGTTAAGAGGGAGAGGCTCGGGCTCGATGGCTGTGCTTTGCAAGCCGGGCATTTCGCCGGTGACTACGTCGCCGTTATGGACCCTGGTGGACGGCTTGGCCACAAAGCCGTTTACGGTGATGCGTCCCTCCTGGAATAATCTTTTCCAGGCGGAGCGGGAGATCGAGGGGAAATGATCGGAAAGGAGTTTGTCCACCCGGACCGGCTCTTTCAGGTTTTCAGCCTGGATGGTGAACTCGGGCAAGGCTCTTACCAGATATGGGATTCGTACTTTCCGGTGTATTTGAACAGTACGTCCACAACAGCCAAGTCGAAGAAGTTGTGGTGGTCCGTGATCTCGGGGGCCACCCGGCTTTTATAAAGCTCGCGGCCTTCCTCCAGCTCATCCTCCAAAGACTCGAAAAGGCTGTCGTTCTTGATGCCTTCTTCGATCTTCTCGGGATTGTATAAAAGGATATCGGAAACAATCGCCCGCGCCAGCCGGCGGGCCCTTTGCGGATCGGTTATCTTCTCCGGCATTTAATAAAGCCTCCTGCCCCGCATGAGCCTGTCCGAATGTACCACATACCCATACGTTATTCTATTGCGCGCCTCTCCCTCTGTCAAGGCAACCACGGCCATGGCGAGTTGTTAAAAGACTTAGTGAACGAGGAGGGGAAGTCCGATGTCGGTCTATACGTAGGAGATCTTCTTTCTTTTCTTCTTTTTGCTTTCGTCCTCTGCCTCTTCGGCGTCGGCGCCTGCTTGATTGGACTCGTCCAGGGCCGCGTTTTCCCAGGAGGTTTTATCGCGGGTAGGCGGAGGCCCGGCCGGTAGTGGCGGAGAAGGGGCCTCCTTAGATGACTCCGGCGCGGCAGCATCCTCTTCGGGGCCCAGGGAAACGGGCTCGGGTGATACACCTTCCAGCTCGGAGATGAGCCCGTCAATTTCGGGGAAGGAGGGATCGGTCTCTTTTGTCTTTTGCAACGACCACAATGCTTTGGGGTTTTCTCCTTTTTCCTTGAGAGCTTTCCCCAGCTCGGAGTAGAGCCCTGCCAGGTCCTGTTCCCTTACATTATCCGATCCCAGGGCGGCTGCGGCCGTCTGTACGGCTTTTTCCAGGTCTCCTTTTTCCCGGAAGATCATGGAGACGAGCAGCATGCATTCGGAGTACTTGGAGGGGTCTCCGGACGCAGTAAAAAACGATTGTATGGCTTCATCGTAAAGGCCCATTTCCCTGTAGGCGATGGCGAGGTCGAAGTGGGTATGGGAGTCCTGTTCGGACACGGTCTGGGCCACTCCCTTTTTAAAGGCGCTCAGGGTGGCTTCGAAGCTGAACTCCTCGGAGGTGCTTCCCATTCCGAATCCGGGGCCTTCCATCTCGAGGTCGTCCTCTTTTTCCAGCTCCGCGGCCAGGTCAAAGAGCTCTTCATCCTCTCCCGCGGACCCGAACAGGTCGTCTCCGGGCGGCGCGGAAGGTTCTATAAAGAAGCCTTCCTCTTCCCCTTCCATCTCTTTTTTCAGGTCGAACTTTTCTTCAGGCTGCGAAGGTTCTGCCGGTGACGGAGGCGTCTTTGCCGGTGCAGGCGGCGGGGGCGGAGCAACAGGTTCCGGCTCCTCTTCTTCTTCAGTCGCAACTTCCTCTTCTTCCGCGAGGGGTCCGGCTTCCGCCTCGACCTCCGCTTCTAATTCGGCTTCCATGTCGGCGGGCTCAGGTTCTGCTTCGGCCTCCAACTCCGCGGGCATGGCCGGTTCGGCCGGTACCTGGACTTCTTCCTCACTTGCTTCAGCTTCCGGCTCCGGCGCGGCTTCGGCTTCCGGTTCAGGGGGCGGCGGTTCCGGCACCACCGGTTCTTCTTCGGCCGGCAGCTCGTTCATGGTCTGTTCCTGCTCGACCGGGGGCGGTTCCGGTTCGGTCGGTGCTTGTTGAGCCTCGGGTTGCGACGGCGGTGCTACCGGCTCCGGGGTTGCCGTCCGCGGCGCTTCAGGCCCGGTGGCTTCCGGTTCCTCCATGAAGCCTACGGTTGCTTCTTCTTCGGTTATGACGACCTCTTCGGTTTCCTGTTCTGCCAGCTCGTTTAGTTTTTTAAGCGCGGTCTGGTTGCCGGAGTCTTTTTCCAGCACGGCGGCATAGATTTTTTTGGCCTCGTCGGGCAGGCCGTGTTGGAGGTAAAACTCGGCTTCGTCCAGCTCCTCGGAGAAATCCCGGGAGGGGTGTTCTCCTGCTGGTGGTGCGGGTTCTTCCGCTTTTGCCGGGGCGGGTTCGGAGACCTCTTCTTGTTTTGCGGGAGCCGGTTCCTCCTCTTCTTCCATGACCACTTCTTCGGACTCCGGTGCCGGCTCTTCCTCTTGCGTTGCCACCTCGACGGGCCCGGTATCTTCATCATCTTCCGGCAGGGCCGGGTGTTCTTCCTCCACGGCCTCCGCTTCTTGGGGTCCCTCGGCCGCCCCCGCTTCTTCCGCTCCCATGGAGACCTCTTGGGTCAGAGGCGTAACTTCTTCTTCCTCCGCCTCTATTATTTCTTCGGGCTCTTCGAACTCTTCTTCGGCCTCCACCGCTATAGCGTCATCCTCTTCCGGCGCGCTCTCCTGCGGAGTTTCCAGGGGTATGTCCTCTTCCGCGGCAGGAGCTTCCAGCTCCTCTTCCTCATCCGCCACTATCTCGGCTGCTGATATCTCTTCGGTCTCTACCGGTGCCTCGGCTATCTCGGAGTACATCTGTTTGGCCTTGGCGTTCTCCGGGTCCAGCCGGAGCCAGTCCTCGACTGCTTTGCGGGCGGTTTCCGCCTCGCCGGCGGAGTTGGCGAGGCGGGTGATCTTTTCCAGCTCTTTTATGGCTTCTGCCGTGTCCCCTGATTCGAGGTGTATGTCTTTTAAGACCTGTCTTGCTTTCAGGTTCTGGGGGTCTGCCTGAAGGACCTTTCTTACGTGGGTGAGTGACTTGTCCTTGAGACCGTACTTAAGATATACGCCTGCCTCGGTAAGGTGCTCCATTATCTGCGACTCGGACATGCCCTCGGCTTCTTCGTCTTCCTCTTCTCCTCCCGCTTCCACGGGCGCGCCGGAGTCAATCACCACCTCTTCATCGCCTGCGGCCGCGGTTTCTTCTTCTTCATCCTCGTCCAGCACTTCGAGGGGCTCTTCAATAACCTCTTCCACTTCCTGGGGTTCTTCCTCGAGGGAGTGTTCTTCCTTTCCCACCACGGCAAGGGCGTCCTGGTCGTCGGGCTTTATTTTCAGGACCTTGCGGAGGGAGTCCTTTGCTTTCTGCCTGAGGCCCCTGGACTTGTAGATTCTGGCCACTTCTTTCCAGGTGTTGGCCGCCTCTTCCGGCCTTCCCACCTTGAGGGCGACGTTGGCGAGCTGGCTTAAGTACTCGAGTTCCTCCGGCTCGTTCTTGCAGATGCGGGCGAGCACGGCATAGGCTTTCTCCCACTGCTCGTGCTCGGTGTAGACGGGTGCCAGCTCCTTTAAGTTCTCCATGTTTTCGGGGTCTATCTTGATGAGCTTTTCCCGGAGCTTCACGTACTGCTCGTAGTGGCCGTCTTCGTGGAGCTGGTCGAGTGCGCGCATGAAGGACTGGTATCCTTCGTCTTTCTTTCCCAGCTTGTAGTAGAGTTCGGCGAGCTTGGTTGCGAGGACGTGGTTTCTGGGGTCCATGTCCAGCATGTTCTGGGTGATGTCCAGCGCTTCCTGGAGCTTGCCCTCCTTCTCGTACTGGCTTGCTATCTTCTTGAACTGGGCCATGGCCTGGGCGTTCAAACCCAGCTTCATGTAACAGTCGCCCAGGCTCTTTACCGCGTCTATCTGGTCTTCGTCAACCTTCAGTATCTGGCTGTAAAGGGCGACCGCCTTGGAGTAAAAGCCGTCCTTGTAAAGATACTGGGCGGCCTTGCTTAAGTAATCAATGGCTTCTTTCTTCTGGTTCTTCCGGGAGTAAAGCTCGCCCAGCTTCTGGAGGACCCGCACGTCCTTCTTGTCCACCTCCAGGGCGTTCTGATACTCCTTGATGGCGTTGTCCATCTTGCCCCGTTTGATAAAGGTCTGGGCCTTGGAGATGAACTTGTCTTTATTACCGGTATTCTTCGCCATTACTTAACAGGCTCCCTCTCCCCTATAGAGAAAGCGAATCATTAACATATCTTAATGTATACTCATTCCGCGGTCAAGAGCCAAAAAGCCCTTCCCCTTCTTCCCTGGTTGTGTTGGATGCGAGATCAATTGCAAAGGATTCGGAAAATTTCCAGGTTCAAGGCAAAAGAGGGCAATTTCCGCAAACCGGTCTCCTTACGGAATGATTGCCCGGACGCCGGCCCGGGCCGCCGGAGCGGTCGTTCGAAAGCCGGTAGTCAAAATAAGTCGATTCCCCTTTCCCTGAACAAAGAAAGAATCACTTCCCCCTCTTATGCTCTGCGCAATTTTTTAATGTGTTTTTAATCTTTTGCCCTTATTATGACACATCAATTCAAGGTATGCAAACCATTTGTTTCATCCGCCGCTTTTGTATTTTTCCAGCTTATACACGTAAATGGTGTGGTGCAGTATGGCCTCCGGTTCCCTGTTCATGAAGGGGCGGTAGCATTCTTCCCTTCTCTTGTGTCCTCCCCTCCTAAGGTCTACCACGTGGAAGGCGTACCAGCCGGGCTCTTTCATGTTACACCTGTACTTTGCATAAGGCACCCCGTAAGCTTCGGGGTCGGCGGTCCCGTAATGTTTGTAATAGATTTTTTGTATGTCTTTTTTCCGGCAGAACTTTCCGAGGGCCGCTACGTCCTGCCCCCAGTCTTCCCCTACTACGGAGAGCTTCAGACCTCCTCGCGGCCCTCCTACCAGGTGGTTGAAATGGACCAGGTAGTCAGGGTGGATAATAAAGGCTCGGAGTGCAATTGCGGCCACCAGTATCCAGGCCGCGGCGGGAAAAAAGCCCCGCCGGAGCCGCACCCGGGCCAGCCGGGCCAGCCACAGGAACAGGAAGGGGTAGATCGGAAGCAGGTGCCGGATACCGATGTTTTTCTGGTTCAAGAACATGAAAGCGAAAAGGAAGGAAAGGCTGACGGCCAGGGCCACGGTTTTCTCCGGCCTTTGAAAAGCGGGCTCCCGCTTCAGGGTCAGCAGGCCGGCGGCTATGAGAAGAAGCAGGGCCACCGGCTCTTTCATAAGAAAGAGCACCGGATAGTAGTACCACCATCCTTCTTGCGAGACCTGCCCCAGGAAGAAAAGAGGCTTGGGATGGGCCGCGGTTTCGAGGAGCGTCTGGGAGAGCCCGTAAAAGTATGTTTCCGGGGGCGGGTTTACAAAAGCGAGGCCCTTTACCACAGCTTGTTTCAGGAGCAGTCCGGGCCGGGAGACGGATGCCATGTTGCCGGTCATGGTAAGCTCATGGAACCCTTCCATCTCGAACCCGTAGCCCGCCCATAACACCAGGAACCCGATTAAGAAGATGACAAGGGAAGAGAGTATCCAGCCGGGATAAAGAGGTCTTTCGCCGTTTTCGGAAAGGTCTTCTTTGTTCTTTAGCAGCCTTTCCCGCTCGATGATGAGCACCAGGGGCACCAGGGGAACGAGTATGATACAGGTATACTTGGACAACTGGGCCAGGCCGAGTGTCACTCCGGCCAGGAAGAGGGAGTGCGGCTTTGGACTTCGCAGGTACCGGCAGAAGGAGGCGGCGAACAGCAGGGTGAAGAAGGCGCAGCCGGTGTCAGTGGTTGACAGCCGCGCATGTGCGAGCATGGTGGGCGAGAAGCAGTAAAGGGCCATTGCCATGAGTCCGGCGGGGGCACCGAAGAGTCTTCCTGCCCAAACTCCCAGTATCACCGCCAGGAGCGCGCTCAGTATCATTACGGGGACCCTTCCGCGGGAAACAATGTCAAGGTAATGGGGGTTCCCGTACAGGAAGTGTCTGGCCAGTGCGATCTTTCGGGATGGGGGCTCGAATTTCCGGCTCGTCCAGACCGGATGGCTCGTGGGAATGCTGAAATCGTAGGCCATGGTAAGGGGCAGCGCGCATATCATGTTAACGAGCGGAGGATGGGCCACGCTGGTCCGGAAATCGCCGGTGATTATCGCGGCTACGCCTCGAGCGAGGTGGAAGGGCTCGTCCGAGGTATGGGACTTGTGGCGGGCGGAGCTTATGAGCAGTGCCAGGTGGGCCGTGATGATGAGCAGGGCAACAGCCGGCACGATCCATTTGTGCTTTTCGGTCAGGGGCCTTTCTACTGTTTTCTCTTCCATTCGGATAATCTCAACATAAAGGCCTTTTGCTTACAAGTTTCGAGAGGTTTGGAAGGAGGGGCCGGCCCATTTGCATTTGTTTTTGATCTCAACCTATACTGCGGGGGCGGTGCTTAAAAGCGCGGGAGTGTCACAGAGGTCTGTATTATTTTATTTTGGGGGTTTCGGGTATGAAAGTTCTTGTTAACGGAGCCACCGGTCTGGTCGGTCTCAGCGTTATTGATGCTTTACAGGAGTCGAACCAGGACGTGCGGGCCAGTGACCGTCCGGGCAGCGATTTCAGCGAGGTGGACCTCCGCGAGGTCGAGGTTGTTCCTGCGGACCTTTCCGACGCGGAAGCGCTGGGCAAAGCCGTGCAGGGCATGGACGCGGTGGTGCATGTTGCCGGTCTTTTCGATCTTTCCGCTTCGCCCGGCTTGCTTGATGAGGTGAACCACCAGGGCACGCGGAACATGTGTGAGGCTGTTCTCAAATACGCGCCCAACCTGGAGCGTTTCGTTCACGTGGCCACGGTGGGGGTATACGGCAAGCCGGTCCGGTGTCCCTGCCGGGAGGACGACCCCAAAAGGCCTCGCAACCACTACGAGAAGACCAAGTACCTGGGCGAGCTCTCTGCTTTCGAGTATCATCACAAACACGGACTGCCGGTGGCCTCGATCCGGCCGACCCTTATCTACGGCCCGAGGTCCCGCTACGGGCACGCCATGTTCATTGCCGCCATGAGCCTGCTTAAGGAAGGGCTGGGCAGGCCCCGCCTGATATCCTTGCGCAGCGGACCCTACACCAGCCACGTTCATATTGACGACGTGGGCCGGGCCGCCCGGCTGGTGGCGCAAAGCGACGGCACCGTGGGCAAGGCCTTTAACGTTGCCGACCCGAACCCCCTGGCCGGTCCCGCCTTTGTCCGGGCCCTGGCGGACCCGCTGGGCCTCGAGGTCAAGCCATGGATACCATACTCCGGGCCGGTGGCGTCCTCTTTCGGTGCGCTTTTGCCGGTGCTTCCCGACGCTCCTTTTCGGTGGCTCAACAACTTCCTGGAAAAAAGGTGGGAGGCTTTAAAGGAATCGCACGGCCTGGCCGACGGCCTGCGGCTACGCCTGGACCCGGAGTGGATCGGCTACATGACGGGGGACAACTATTACGATGTGAGTGGACTCAAAAAACTCGGCATGGAGTGGAAGTGGCCGGACGCGGTAGAGGGCTTGAAGAGCACCATCGAGTGGTACAAAAAGGAGCGCTGGATACCTTGAGCATTGCTTTTGAAAGTGCTTATAGCGGGTGATACCATATTAACCTGTTATGAAGTCCGGCGGTATAGGCATAGCCCTGGGAGGAGGTGCGGCCCGGGGGCTTTCTCACATCGGCGTACTCCAGGTCATCGAGTCGCGGGGGATTCCGGTTGACGTAGTGACCGGCTCCAGCATGGGCGCCATTATCGGGGCCATATACGCGCTGGAGGGCAACGCCGACGCGCTCATCAAAAAGATGGAAAGTTTCTTCGAGAGCGAGGCTTTCCAGGCGGCCCAATTCGATTCCCTGCGGGAGCGCCGGGAGGAAGAGGAGGGCGGCTTTTTAAACTCCATGGCCCTGATGCTCCGGCGGGGCTATAAGTACTCCCTGTCGGTAACGCGCAAGTCCATTATAGAGCATGACGTTTTCCAGATGCTCATCGAGGAGCTGGTCCCGGACATTGGTATTGAAGAGCTTCCCCTGCCTTTTGCCGCGGCCAGCCTGGACACGGTCAGCGGCCGGGAGGTCATCTGGACGAGCGGCTCGCTTCGGGACGCTCTGTGGTCCTCTTCCGCTATTCCGGGCTTCTTTCCCCCCCTGGAGAAGGACGGCATGGTACTGGTAGACGGAGGCTGGACCAATGCGGTGCCGGTGGGTCCGGCCCGCAGCCTGGGCGCTGACAAGGTCATTGCCGTGGACATCTCCCGCGAGGTGGAAGAGATCATGGAGTATAAGCGGGGAATAAGCCTGGTGCTGCGTTCCGCCATGCTGACCACCAAGCATCTGCGGGAGCTCCAGCTTTTGCACGCGGACGTGGTGCTCCGGCCCGCGGTGGGACACGTCCACTGGGCGGACTTCTCCGACCCCTACGACCTCATCCAGAGGGGAAAAGACGCCGCCCTGGTTTCCCTGGAAGACATCGAAGCTCTCGCTCGTACTTCCTTGCTTCCGAGCTCCCGCACCCTGGGAGGCAGGCTCAGGAACGTTCTCCAGGCAAGGTTACGGAGAGGGGCAAAGTAAAAAGGCCTCTGCGGCGCCGGCAAGCGGTGTTGGATGGATGTTATTTAGAGGAGTGTGCGGCAATCGCGACTAAAGTCGCTCGCACCTCCTGCAGGAACATTCATCAAAGAAGCGCTCCGGGTGCGCTACTTTCCGCTTTCTATCGCCTGTTTCTCTTCCCCGCTTATGACAAGGTAATCGGAGAGGGGGCAGCCGTTTTCGAGCTCGTTTAAGACCCGCTGTTTTTTGCCGAGGGACGCTTGTTTGAGAAGTTCGACCCGGTCGTCCGGCAGGGGCTCGAGGTTCAGCATGCCGGCTTCCTGCGCGCTGTTTACTGCTTGTTCTCCTTTTTCCGTCCTGGTGATCAGGGTGTTCCAGTCCTCTTTCCACTCGGTGCTTCCCACGGACAGGTCGGCGAGCTCGGAAGTGAAATCAAAGCAGATGTCGCAGGTGCGGTTGTGTAGCTCCTTGATGGGCTCGTACTCGAGGTCGGCGGCGCCCTCTTTGGTGAAGACCACGAACCGGTTGTAGGGGATGTCCATTCTTTGCGCCTTTTCGAGGTCCATCTTTTCCGCCAGGTGGGCGACAAGTTGCTTGTAGTTCAAGGACCACATGCAGAACAGCCCGATCACCAGCGCGATCCTGTCCTTAATTTCGGGCTCGCACACCATTCTTTTGCGAAGGGCCGTAACCTGGCAGGGCCTTCCCACCACAGCGAGCTTTTCGCACTGGTTCAGGGCTTGTCCCAGTATCTTCAGGCTGGGGCAGGCGGTATACTTGGACCCGGTACAAGCGAGGACATCCTCTGCGGAGCGGGCCAGGACCGGCTCTGGAAGCAGGCTGTAGCGACCGGAGTCGCCGGCCAGGACGGCACCGTCCAGCAGGCCGCTCGAAAGGCCGTGGATGAGAACACTGCTTACCGTGCCCCCGTACTGGCCGCTCTCGCGGTTTTTTTCTTCCGAGGACTGCGACATGAGGACCTGGCGGTGGGTGCCGAGAACAAAGTCGTCGCGTGCTTTGTCGAACACGGATTGGTTGAGTTCCTCCATGTCCACCACCGACCGGGGACAGACTTCGTAGCACCTTCCCTTGTCAAGCCCGCACGGCTCCATCAGAACCACGTGTTCCTGCATCACGTTAAAGTAAGGACAAAGGCTCAGGCAGGCCCCGCAGGAGCAGCAATATTCTTGTCTTAAGACCCTGGTCTCCAGGTCTGTCGGTCCTTTGTTCAGCTTCAGTTCCACTGTCCTACTCCTTGTAATAAAGCTTTGCAAACATCGGCACTACGATTTATATAACACCCGGGGTTTCCGGTCAATAGGGCTTGAAAGAGGAGTCCGCAGGTTTTAACTCCTCCGGCAGTAAAAAGGCCTTGGCCGGGATTTTGTGCTCGGACACGTGGGTCATTTCTTCGGTTACCGTGACAGAGCCGTAGTGGGTTATCACCTTCATGGGAAAGCCGGGCAGGCGGCCCAGGTGCGAGCCCTCCTGCGGGTCTATGGTTTTCATGCCCCGGGCGTAGTAGACCTTGTAGTGCCGGTCAATCTTTATGTCCTCGGCCACCCAGATTTCCTGGAAGACCTGGTCCCCGGAAAGCCCTTCATACTTTACGCAGGGATGGCCGGAGACGGTCTTTCGCTCTTCGGTTTTGCGGACCCGGTAGCGCCGGCCCCAGAGGTTGTACTTCTTGCGCTGGGCGTGAATCTTCGCCGCGGTCTTGTTTTTAGCTTCCGGCGGCAGGGAAGATAGTGTCTTCTCCTTTTGTTGCAGGCTTTTTTTGACCCGGTCTCTTTCGTTTCGGACCCGGCGGGCCATCTGGCGGAAAGACACTTCGGCAAACATGCCCGCTTCAAGGTCCACCAGCACCGCGGTCCGCTGATGGAAGTTATAGATACGGTACCTTCGCTTTCCCGTATCATCCACCCGGAGCAGGTTGTCCTTGAGTGAGTAGCTTTGCCTTCCGCTCGACATCTGTTCGGTCTTGCCGTCGTAGTTAAGCGCGGTCACCGTTTTCGACTCCCAGTAGAGGTCCATGGCGCGGGCCGCTGGCGCCGTCAACAGGACGAGCGCGGCTACGGCTATGGAAAATAATCTTATGGGCTGCATTTTAAACTTCCTTTTTAAAGCTCCAGGTTCTCGAGCCATTTCAGCCCGATCTTCATGGGCACTATGGTGGCCAGGACCAGTAGGGCCACGATAATGGAAAACAGCCCTATGATGAGGGCTATCTGCGAACCGGTCAAGGGAACTCCCCGGAACTCGGATATGAAGTACATGTAGGTGGGTGTGGCCTCCAGGAGCACCACCAGCCCGATCACGCTCATGGTGATGATCATGTATATGACTCCCCCGAAGCTGGTGGCCACCTTGGTCGGGTTCTCGATCTGGAACCGGGGGAAGCGCGCTCCCAGCCCTACTCCCATGCCGCAGATGGCCACGGTCATGAGGGCGATGGTAATGGCGCTGATCCACCATACGGTCAGGCTGACTTCCAGGATGTAGTTGGTCACCATGATGAGGACCTCGCCGATAACCAGGAGCGGAACACAGCTTATCAGGAACTTGGACCACAAAAACCCCTTGAGCGACAGGGGCGAGCTTTTTATTATCCAGAAGGCCCGGCCTTCCTGGCTCACCATGGGGAACACGAACCGCACCGACAGAGCGGTCACCACGAAGCCGGCCAGGCCGATGTTTAAGTAACACAGAAAGTTCATAAGCTTGAACTGGTTCATGGGAAACCGGGAGAGCGGCATGACCCGGAAGTTAAAGATGTAGATCACCACCAGGGCGGCGAGCAGGAAAAGCTGAGACCACTGGGTGGTGTCCCGCATGAACACCCTTATGTCCTTCATGACTATCTGGCGGGTCGCGGGCCGGAAAGGGCGCGATATGAAGATTATAAACCGGTTTACCGGGTCGGTTCTCGAGATGATGGTGCGGGTGGCCTCCTGCGACTTGGAGAAGCTCTCCGGGTACAGAAACCGGGAGAGGAAGAGCGCCACCCCGGTTATCCCCAGGCCGGTGCTCCACAACAGGGCCAGGAACATCTTTCCCGAGCTGAGAAGGCCCCCCTTGACTATCTGGGTCAGGGTCTGGACCGCCCAGTAGTTGGGCATCCAGCTCTGCTGGGGCGCCTGGATGTTCTGGATGATCTCGATCACTTCCATCTGGGCCGTCGAGGTCGCCAGCTTCTCCGGCTGCAAGAGCCTCAGGAGAACGAAAAGAATGCCGGCCACCACAATGGAGAGGATGAGAAGAATGTCCCGGATACGCCGGGCCGGAAAGGAGTACACCAGCAGCATGGTAACCACGACACCGATTCCCGCCGGGATCAGAAGGAAAGGGATCAGCACCGCGGGTATGGCCAGGTAGTACCACACCCCCGCCTGGTAAACCGCTCCAAAGGCCACGAACACCGGAGTGCCGAAGATAACGATCATCCAGGACGACTGCAGCAGCATCTCGGCGTAGCGGGCCAGGAAAATGGAGTCACCTGACACCGGCAGCGCGCCCACCAGGGTCAGGTCCTCCGAAAGAAAGAAGGTGGTCAGCGAGGTGATGATGTTGGAGAAGATCAGGATGGCCAGAAACACCAGCACCACCATGCCCAGGATGCGCCGGTTGATCTCGAACCGGAGGAAAGTCTCGAGCTCAAGTCCCTGGCCGGTCAAGTTAAGGTTCTCGATGTAATCCAGAAGAAAGTAAAAAGCGCCGTACACCGCAAAGCAGAAAAGCACCGCCAGCAAAGCCAGGAACAGGTTCTTGGAACGCTCCTTCCGGTTCCGGCTGCCGTTCATGGCTGAGCGCCATTTCGGCCACAACAAAAAAAGCACGTCCGACATGAAGGCCCCTTACTTTAAAGAACCCGCCTCATTTGACTTTGATGGGAACGTTCTGGTGGTCCGGCTTGTCCACCTTGGGAAGGATGATCTCCAGGATGCCGTCCCGGTAACGGGCCTCTATGCCGGCCGGGTCCACGTTGGAAGGGAGCTGAAACACCCGGTGGAAAGGGCCGATAAGTATTTCGCTCTGGTGGTACTCGCCGGTGGTGCGCAAAGGGCGGCGTTCTCCCTTCAGAATGAGCTTGTTCTTTTCTATCCTGAGGTCGAAGTCTTCCGAAGACATTCCGGCCAGCTCTACCAGAAGATGAATCTCCTCCCCGGTCTCGCAAACGTCGGAAGGAGGGTGCCAGCCGGCCAGGCCTTCGCGGTGACGGTGCTCGCTTACCGAGGCATCAAAGATGCGGTTTAAATGTTCCTGGAGAGTGATAAGGTCACGGAAGGGGTCCCAGCGGGTACTCATAACATCCTCCCTTCTGAAATTCCGATATTTTATTAAAGTAGCTTCCCGCCCTCCAAAGGTCAAGCTCTGAAAGAAGTTAAGTTTTTCCATTTTCGGGCAACGCCTTCACTATGAGGAGCATAGGCGTTTGACAACAGGTTTTATTTGGATTAGAAATTTTTAATGATGTCAATCGAAACCAGAGACCGGGTCATAGAGGAACACAGGAGCGGGGGCGAGTTTGTCGAGGTCGAGGGGCTCGATATATTCTACCGGAGCGAAGGCGCCGGTGATGTTCCGCTCGTCCTCACTCACGGCATCCCGCGTTCGAGCTTCCTCTACCGGAGGATGATCCCGTTATTGGCGGAGCAGCACCCGGTGCGGGCGTGGGACCTGTACGGGTTCGGCCTCTCCGACAAACCGCCTGACAAGAAGAGGTACTCCTTTCCCGAGTTCGAGCGCTTCTTCGGCAGGTTCCTGGACGCCCTCGCCATAGAACGGGCCCATCTTATCTGCCACGACGTGGGCGGGCCTTTTACCATCGGCTTCGCGGTGCGAAACCCCGAGCGGGTCGCAAGCCTCACCATCCTCAACACCACCGTCTTCTTAAAGGACTTCCATATCCCGGGACCGGTGCTGGCATCCATCCTGGTTCCCATGGCCTTGCAGCGGGCTTTCATGTCCGACCGGAGGTTCGGGGACATGATTCTGGGGTACATGCAGAGAAAGGCACATAAGGACCCGGGAGCACTCTCCGGCGCGGAAGGGGAAGCGTGGAAGGAGCTTATCTCCCGGGAGGACGGCCGTCTGACCCTGACCCGGACCCTGAAGGCGTACCGGACGGTGGTGCCGTACCTCCGGGGCATCCGGCGCGCGCTCCCGGGTTTTAATCGGCCTACGCTGGTCTTGTGGGGAAAACACGATCCCTTCTGCCCGCTGCCCATTGCGTGCAGGTTCGTAAAGCATATCCCGGACGCCCGCTTGCAGATCATAAGCGAGGCGTCCCATTTTCTGCAGGAAGACGCGCCGGAAGCGGCTTCGCGGATCATCCTGCAATTTACTGCTAACATAGAGTAGATGAAGAGAAACACTGCCCGGCGGTTCCAGGCAGCTTTTTAAGGAGGACATCATGGACAAACCGAGAGTGCTTTTGACCGCGAGCTACGGCCCCAACGAGCTGGGCTGGGGAGAAGACATGTACGACCTTTTGACCTCCCGGCTCGCCCGGGGACACGGACCCTTCCAGATGACGTCCCACTGCCATTACTTCGGGCTGTATCTAATCGCCGAGAACATCAAGAACCCGACCACGGTGCTCGAGAACCCTCACTGGGAGGAGTTCGACCGGGAGCTGGACGAAGGGTACGACTACGTGGGGTTCCAGCTCAAGAGCCTGCACACCAAGAAGGTGGCCGAGATGATGAAGCGCATCCGCGAGAAAAGCCCGGGCACCAGGATAGTGGTGGGAGGATACGGCGTGGGAACGCTCGGGAACCCGGTGCCGGGGGACACGGACGGCGACGCCGTATATATCCGCGATAACGCCGACCACCTCTGCCGGGAGGAGGGAGTGGGCTTCATGCGCCGCATCCTGGGCGACGAGCCGCAGGACCGCGAGATATCCCAGTACCACCTTCCCACCACCGGCTTCTCCGTGGCCGGGCTGGGGGCCAGGCTCCGACTGCCCATAATACTGGTGAGCCTGGGATGTCCGAACGCGTGCGACTTCTGCAACACCAGCGCCTTCTTCCACCACAAAAAGATATACGTGGCCGAGCCCGAGCAGGTCTACCGGTTCATCAAGAACTACCAGAAGCGGCTCAAGTACAAGGACCTTTACGTCTTGCTTTTCGACGAGGACATATTTTTGAACCCCGAGTACGTGCGGGAGCTGGGCAGGCTGCTCCGGTCGGACAAAGACACCTGGGGGGTCCGCTGGTTCAGCTTCGGGTCCATGCGGTCCATGTCCCAGTTTACGCCGGAGGAACTCCGCGATTGCGGGCTGGGAGCGGTCTGGATCGGGGTGGAGAGCTTCCTCTCCGGCGAGGGCACCACCGAGGACCACTACGCCAAGCGCAAAGGCAAGGAGATAAAGGAGATATTTGAGGGCCTGCACCAGAACGGCATCGTTACGGTGGGCTCGCTGGTGCTGGGTTTTGATTTCCACGACCACGAGAACCTCACCGAGGACATAGACCGGTTCGTGGACTTAAAGCCCTTTTTCTACCAGCTATCTCCGTTGACTCCCTGCCCGGGCACCCCTTTGTACGAGCGGATGGAGGAGGAGGGCCGTATCAAGGACACCTATAAGTGGGAGGACTTCACTTTGTGGAAGGACGACGTGTTCGAACTCGCGAACTTCGAGCCCGGCGAGATCAAGGAGCACTTCGACTACGCCCACCGGCAAATCCGGGACAAGCTGGGACCGCCTCCTCTCCAGTTCGCTGAGAACATGCTCGATGTGGCGCAGAACCTGAAGGGCTATGACGACGATTATCATAAGTATCTGTGCAAAAGGGCACAGCAGCTTGCGTCCGCCTCGTTTTCTTATTTGCGCGGCTGTGAGCTCCACCACCACAGCGGGGAAGTCAGAGAGAGGGCGGCCGAGCTTGAGAGGCGCTACCGCCAAGAGGTGGGCCGCCCGCCCGTGGTGTCCAAGGCGCTGTCCTATCACATCTCGAACAACCTAAGGAAGGCGACGGAAGCGCCTCCGCCGGAGGTGGTATCAGACCCGCCGCCGCGGTGGACCTATTACAACACCTTTGACCACCGGGTATGGGTCAGAAAGGGAAGGAAGCAGAAAAAGCCGGTGCCTTACAGGGACTGGTGGGCTTTCTCGCGGGAGAAACACGGCTGAACCAGGCCTCACGCGGTCCGCAGGAAGGGAGCATTAACATGGTGGAAGCGGTTTTGAACGAACAGGAGCCGAGAAGGAGGCCGCCGGAGTCGGGCGCGGACTTCAACTTTCTGGAAGACGTGGTTTACGGCCGGAGGAGCGTACGCTATTACAAGGACAAGCAGGTGCCGGAGTACCTGGTAAGAAGGGTGCTGGAGACCGGGAGGTTCGCGCCTTCCGCGGGAAACGTCCAGACCTGGAAGTTCGTGGTGGTCCGGGACCGGGACATGATAGCCGAGATGACCGATGACGTGGTCAAGGTGTGCAAGCGGGTCATGAAGATCGCGGACTACATTGAGGCTGGCAATGAAAGAAAGCAATGGCGGGCCAAGGCCCTGATGAGGTTTATGCCGAGCATGTTCCATCCAATCCCCTTCGGGGCCATGAAGCTCATTGCCGAGGGCAAGCTCGGGGTGTGGCACGGCGCGCCCACCGTGGTCCTGCTTCTGGGGGACAAGAGGTCTCCGGGAGACCCTGCCATTGACGTAGGCATAGCAGGGCAGAACATGGTGCTCACCGCTCACTCCTACGGGCTCGGCACCTGCTGGGTGAGCTTCTGCACGCCGCTGGCCATGTTGAGAAAGTGGAAGAAGACGCTGGGGCTACACTACCCGTACAAGCTCTACACCTCGATCGCGTTCGGGTATCCGCGCGGCAGGCCGGACGGGTACGTAAAGAGGGAGACCCAGGCCATTGACTGGTTCGGCGAGGACGGTAAGCGCCGGGTAGTATATTAAAGAGGTGCACTCATGCCGGAGTTTCTAAACTGGAAAGACAGAAAGAAGGTCCCGAGCTTTTTGAAGCTTGGAGACGAGATGATGATGGGGGTGGTGTCCATAGACCCGGAAAAGTGCAACGGGTGCAAGGTCTGCAACTACGCCTGCGCCGCGAGCTGTTTGGTGGTCGAGGACGAAAAGTGCAGGATGGTTTCCGACCTCCCGGTGTGCATCTCGTGCGGCGACTGCGTGGCCATCTGCCCGAACGAAGCCATCAGTATCACCGACTACATCATGTTCAGTCACTTCTTCAAGTACATTGATCGGGGAGAGCCGGAGTGGCCCCGCAAGTTTTGAGGACCATTAAGCGGTCCGTTTAAAGGACGAGAGAAAAATGGAGTTAGCTGTAACCGGCATATCGAGCTACCTGGCCAGGACGCTCATTCCGCTTCTGGAAGCGGACGAGTCAATCCGGAGCATCACCGGCTTTGATCTCAAGGAACCCCGATTCCGGTCGGACAAGCTCGAGTTTATAAAAGCGGACGTGCGCGACCCCGAGCTTGCAGTCCACATGCAGGGCTGCGACGCGCTGGTGCATCTCGCCTACATAGTCATGCCCATCCGGGACGAGGCAAAGGCTGACGACATCAACATAAACGGCTCCAAAAACGTGTTCCGTTGTGCGGCCCGCGCCGGCGTCAAAAAGATCGTGCACTTGAGCTCGGTCGCGGCCTACGGGTCGTGGCCGGACAACCCGGCGCTCATAACCGAGGACGTGCCGGTCCGGGGCATGCCCGGTTTCTACTACTCTCGCTCCAAGGCGGCGGTGGAAGAGTTCCTGGACGAGTTTGAAAAGGACCATCCCGAGCTGGTCATCACCAGGCTCCGGCCGAGCATATTCGTGGGCCCTACTATTAACAACGCCATCACCGCCGTTATGTCCGCCCGGCTGTTGGCCCGCCTGCGGGGCTTGGAAAACAAGCTCCAGTTGACCTGGGACGAGGACGTGGCCCGGGCCATTCACCTGGCGCTCGGCGGCGACTTCCACGGCGCTTATAACATAGCGGGCGACGGCTTCATCACCATGGATGACATGGCCGGGATCAGGGGCGTGCCCTGCATTACTCTTCCTTACTCGCTGGCGCTTTGGCTCTCAAGGATCACCTGGACGCTCCGCCTTGGCACCCTGTCCTCCGGCTGGATCGAGGTTACAAGACATCCCATCATCGTGAGCAATGAAAAAGCCAAGAGGGAGATGGGGTGGACGCCTTCCTGCGACACCAGGGGGGCGCTTATAAAGCTCCTGGAGACCATGCCGGGGACGAGGTGACGACCCGGTCTTAGTATGCAATAATTTCTTGACCGAGCTAATAACGTGAAAAGCAGGAGCGGCTGATGGACGATGTTTACATAGTGGGAGCGGGCATGATCCGCTTTTCCAAGATGCCGGACAAGAGTGTCAAGCAGATGTCGGTGGAGTGCCTCGATGCTTTGTGCAAGGACACGCCGGTGAAGAAGGAAGACCTCGAGGCCGCCTTTTTCGGCAACAGCGGCTGGGGCATGCAGGTGGAGCCGGACAAGGGAATGCCGGTGGGCCAGCATTGCATCCGGGGGGAGGTCGCGCTTCTGCCCGCCGGCATCCAGGGCATACCCATCATGAACGTGGAGAACGCGTGCGCAGGCGGGTCCAACGCGGTGCACGCGGCGTGGATGAGTGTAAAGGCCGGCGTTTACGACCTGGTGCTGGCGGTGGGGGTAGAGAAACTTTACTTCCCGGACGACAGAAAGCGCATGTTCGACGGGTTCCTCTCCGGCACCGACGTGGAGGTCACCGCCAAGATAGTCGAGGCCATGAAAGCACAGGCGAGACAGAAAGCCGAAGAGATGGCCGAACAAAAGGGCGAGGCCCCTGCCAAGGAAAAGCAGAGAAGCTCTTTCATGGACATCTACGCCACAGGCGCGCGCATGCACATGAAGAGCTACGGGAGCACCCAGGAGCAGTTGGCGGTGATCGCGGCCAAGAACCACTACCACGGGTCCATGAACCCCATGGCCCAGTTCCAGAAGGACATGAGTGTCGAGGAGGTCCTGGCGGACACGCCGGTGGCATACCCCCTCACCCGGTCCATGTGCGCGCCTATCGGCGACGGAGCAGCCGCGCTCATACTGGCCTCCGAAAAGATGAAGAACAAGCTGGGAAGCGAGGCCCGGCCCGTAAAGATACGAGCTTCCGTCATCCTCTCCGGAAGGTTCGAGCGGCCGGACGGCAAAGGAATAGGCGAGAGATTGGGAGAGCGCGCCTACAACCAGGCAGGCGTAGGCCCGGAAGACATAAGCCTGGCAGAGCTACACGACGCCACCGCGTTCGGAGAGCTTATGCAGACCGAGGAGTTGGGCTTTGCCGAGAAGGGCAGGGGAGGGGAACTGGCTGAATCGGGCGCCACCCGGCTGGGCGGTCGTATTCCCATAAACACCAGCGGCGGACTCGAATGCAGAGGCCACCCCATCGGCGCCACCGGCGCGGGACAGCTGATCGAGCTGGTCGCTCAGCTCCGGGGGGAAGCGGGCAAGCGACAGGTCGAGAACGCCCGCCTCGCACTGGCAGAGAACGGCGGCGGCTTTATCGGAACGGAAGAGGCAGCCATGTCCATCCACATCCTCGAGAAATAAATTGCCGCTTGCCCTCAGGATAGCCCCCACAACTTGTTGTGTGGGCAGGCGCGCATAGCGCGACTGCAGGAACTCTGTAACCGAGCTTGAACCTGTCTTCCGACTTTGCTCATGTCAAAAAAGCAAAAGGCTTTATCAGCACAGTGAAGTTCCCCCATTTTCACTTGGGGGAAAACATATCCCGGCAATATGAAAAGGGAATCCAGAATCAGGGAATTAAAATTGGGGGAACTTCACGCGCGGCCAATCAATTTTTCCGGCTCTGCAAATATGCGGAACAAGGTCGAGATGACGGTATAACTGCCGCCATTATCAGGTGAAGACGTATGTGTTTTTATATAAACCACGGAAGCCGGAACGCTATAAGATATGCTCCTGCCAGGGCGACCAGGAGGACGCCCGTCTTTCGGCTTCGGCAGGAGTTGCCGGTGCATAAGAAAAGTATTTTTATTTTGTCTTTCATGTCTACACTCTTTGCCTTCCCATCAGGTAGATGTAAGTGGTGGCCCAGTTGGCGAGCAAGACGACAACCGCGAAGAGAAGGTTCCCGACGCTCATGAGCGCCAGGCCGCTCATGATGTTTCCGACCACGCATCCTCTGGCTATGGCCGCTCCCGTTCCCACCAGTATTCCTCCGAAAAAGGCGGTCACCGTCTGCTCGGGCGGCTTGGGCAGAAGCTTGGCCCTGCCCGATAATCTCGCGCTCACAAAAGAGCCCAGCACCAGGGCGCTCACCTCCAGGATGAGCCACCACGAGACTTTCTTGGCCGGCTTGGGCGGCGCTTTGTCATCCGTGGCCGCGGGTGTTTTCGGCTGGGGTGCGTAAACGTGGTTAAGCGGCGCGTCAGTGACGAGTAGCTCGGCGTGCATGACCCCGTGGGTCACCCCGAGCGGGTAGTTCCTGCCGCTGGCGGCCGAAGACATGTAAGCGAAAACGGCGAGAAGCCCGATGGCCACCCCGGCCTGCCATGGCCTCCACGGCCTGGTAAGGACTCTTTGCAGAAAGGGCATCTCGGACGGCCCCTCGCTTTTTGCCGGCTTGTTCTGCTTTTTGCGCAGGTAAAGTGCGACGCCGAGCGTAACCGCGGTGATTATTATCGCCAAGAGCCAGTAGGGAAGGTGAGTGATCGAAAAGAATGTGACCGGCCCGCCCTCCGCGCTCTTCACGACATAGCTTTTTAATGTTTCGAGAAAGCCGTTTAAAGGGCCGTGTTCGACAGCCATAATCCCTATGGGAATGCCTACCAGGGCGGCCATGGAGTTCAGGTTGCCCTGGCCGCTCTTGTACAGGCTTCCGCTCACGCATCCGCCGGCCAGGACCATGCCCACGCCGAAGATCGCCCCGCCCACGATGTAGTTGGCCCACAACAGCGGCTTGGGGTTCAGCTTGATCAGGTCCAGTCCCGCAAACAGTGCAAAGGCCGGCATGCTGACCGCTACAATCATCCATATTCCCTGGAGCTTGCGCCAGTCCTTCCACATGAAGGCCTCGCTGAAGGCCGATGCCCCGCACAGGTCGGCCTTCTCCAGGAAAAAGCCGAAAAGGAAACCGACAGGCAGCGCAGTCAGGACCCAGTGTCCCGTAAAGGTTGCCGAGACCGTTATCGCTATTATGACCAAGACAGAGAATATCGTAATTCCTTTCCACCTTGTGGTTTTACTCTCAGACATAGCTACTCCTCCTTCATGTTTTCAAGATTCATGATGGCTTCATAGTCCCGGGAGGCGGGATACCCGCATTTGCCGCTCCCTGTTTACTTTATCACTGCATCTTCCTCACTCGGCAGATGATGCCACCTCCCGCAGTTCATAGCGGCTTCCCAGGACCTTTTCCATCAAGACTCCAATGGCGATGAAGACCGGCAGCGTGAAAACCAGGCGCAGCAGGGAAAACTTGAGTCCCATGAACCCGATCTCGAAGCTCAGCATAGGGATCTTCATGGCTGAGAACGCGCCCAGGTAGATGAATACGTTGCGCACGGAGCATCCCTTCTTCCGGAGCATGAGCGCCACCGGGAAGGCCGCGTAGAGCGGTCCAGCATAGGTCATGGCAAGGAGGATGACCCAGAACATGCCTTTTAATCCCGCGCCTTCTCCCAGCCTTTTTTCGATGGCATCCTTGGGGACCCATACGTCAACCAGCCCGATGAACATAAACACCAGCGGAAGGATGATGACGATTTCGGAAGCGAACTCGCCGAACTTGTAGAAGACCTCGATCCCGGGACGCCACCCCACAAACATGGACGCGCCCGCAAAAGCGAGAAAAGCGAAAAACGGAAGGTAGCCCGCCGCCTTCTTCCATTGCCCTTGCTCAGAGCCAGGCATAAGCCGCCCCCATCAATCCGGCCACCACCAGCGCGCCCAAAAGGCTCATAAAGTTTCGCAACAGCGAGGCCTTCCATCCGAAAAAGCGGGCCTCCAGCGGAAGCGTAACCGTTCCCACCATCATCAAAGTGGTGATAAAAACGGCGACTACGGCCACGCTTACTCCCTGCTTCAGGAGAACCGAGCATAGAGGATAGGAGATAAAACCCGGCATCAGCGCCGCTGACCCGATGCTTCCGCTTATGAGAAAGCCCGGGACGCCGGACTGATCGCCCAGGTACTCCCTGATAAGCGGAGGAGGAATAACATAAAGGACCAGGGCCATCAGCACCATGACCCAAAGAATGGTGGGCATGATGTTCACGAACATGGTCATGCCCTTTACAAGGCCGGCCCAGGTCTTCTTCCGGTCGGCTATGGCCGAGACAAGGATGAGGCCAAGTATGGCCAGCGAAAAACCCGTCATGCCGAATGCTCCGGGATTTGGACGCCCAGCATCCTGACGCCTGCGGCCGAGAGATCAAAGACCTTTGCTTTATCGCTCACTGTCTCCTCCTCCCTCCAGGAAAATCCTGGCCGCGTAATAATGGTCCTTTGGCCTTGACCATAGCTTGGGGACCTTGATCTCGCCCCGGAGCCACGCCCGGACAAAGGAGATAAAATCCGTCGAGTAAGAAATGATGGCCGTATGAGTCGCCTCGATTTCTACGTGGGCCTCGATAGGCTCTCCATTCTCGATGACCCTGATCTCGAACCACTCCGGTCGGAACTGGATCAGGAGCGGGT
>JAWOBU010000181.1:0-5586 GCA_046484135.1 bacterium | reverse complement strand
GCTTTACTTTGAGTATGGAAAGGAAAGGGGAGGCAAGCGGGGCCACCCTTGGGGCCAAGAGACCTTCCGGAAAAAGGAACAGCGGCTCGGATGGTGGATAAAGACCCTTAAGCTTGAGTGCCTGGGCGACCTGGACGCGGGAACCTTCGCCCGGGCGGAAAAGGCTTTGCACAGCATGGAAGTGAGCGGCAAAACGAAAGCCATGTATGCGAACGTCCTGAAAACCTTTTGCGGCTGGCTCGTGGACCGTTCTTATATCAAAGAAAATCCCGTCAAGAAGCTGGGCGGCTTCGATCAAACCCCGGTAACTAAAAGGCGGCTCCTCTCCGAAGCTGAAATTCAGGCTCTCTTAAAAGCCGCGCCGGAGCACCGGCGGAGAGTATATCAAGCCGTGCTTGCGACCGGCCTCCGCCTTGGAGAGATCAAGAGCTTGACCCCCCGCAATCTCTCCCGCGACTTCCAGGCACTCTCCCTTGCACCGGAGCAGACTAAAAATCGGAAGGCGGCCCGGCTGCCCGTTCCTTCCTGGCTCTTTGCGGACCTGGAGGCCCTGGCCGAAGGCAAGGCCCCGGATGACCCTCTCTTTGATTTTCCGCAAGACGCTACTCTTTCCTTTAATCGCGACCTTAAGGCGGCCGGGATTCCCAAGCACCTTCCCGACCTGGGCGTGGCGGTCTTTCACGGTCTCCGCAATCACTTCATATCTTCTGTAATTCAGAGCGGCGCGGACATGAAGGAAACCCTCGACCTTGCCCGGCACGGTTCGGCAAGTATGAGCCTGGACACCTATGCGAAAAGCAGGCCCCACCGGCTCCAAGAGTTGATCGAAAAGGTAGGCTCCGGGGCGCAAGTGAACGAAAACTATGTTGACAGCATGTTATCCATGGCGGCGGGCGACCTGGGCGAACCGGAAAAAGTGATTGACAATAGGGAGTTTACGGGCGGCTTTGAATGGTGCGAAAGGGGAGACTCGAACTCCCACGGGCGTGAGCCCACTGGACCCTGAACCCAGCGCGTCTACCAATTCCGCCACTTTCGCATCAAGCTAAAATCAGGGTATCATAAAAGGATGGATTTTCAAGTGGGGGGTTCCGTGATTATTCTTCCAGTTTTTTATTGATCCTTTTTATGGCGGTTGCTTTGCCGGTTTTCGGGTCGCAGGTGATTACGGCTCCGTTTATCTGTTCGGCGCCGGTTGCGGTGTCGAACTTTTTGGGCAGTCCGGAGAGGAACCTGTCCAGGATGGGCTCTATTTTCACACCGATGACGGATTGGGCGGGCCCGGTCATTCCGAGGTCACAGATAAAGGCTGTCCCTCCGGGAAAAACGGTTTCGTCCGCGGTCTGGATGTGGGTATGGGTCCCGGCCACTGCGGTTACTTCTCCGTCCAGGAACCTTGCCAAAGCTTGTTTTTCCGAGGTCGCTTCCGCGTGGAAGTCTATGATTACGACCTTGACGTCATGGTCTATCTCTTCGATGATCTCGCGGGCTTTTCTGAAGGGGCAGTCCACCGGCGGCATGAAGACCCTTCCGGAGAGGTTTATGACCGCGGCGGGCCCGTAGTCGGTTTCTATGACGATCCATCCTTTTCCCGGCACTCCGGGAGGGTAGTTAGCGGGGCGCAGGACCCTTTCGCAGTGTTCGATCTCTTTGATGAACTCGCGGCGGTCCCAGACGTGGTTTCCGGTGGTGAGCACGTCCACTCCCATCCCCACCATCTGGTCGTGGATGGATTGGCTCATTCCGAATCCTCCGGCCGCGTTTTCCGTGTTTACGACCACCAGTTGGGCGTTATGCTCCTCCATGAGCTCGGGCAGGAGGCGGTTCAATATCCTTCGGCCGGGCCTTCCCACCACGTCCCCGATAAAAAGTATGTTCACTTGCCTGGCCTTTCTTCTCGATCCGCCTACTTGGCATAGTCCACGGAGCGGGTCTCCCTGATGACCATGACCTTTATCTGGCCGGGGTAGGTGAGCTCGTCCTCTATCTTCTTGGCCACGTCCTTGGAAAGCACGTAAGCATCGTCGTCGCTCACCTTATCGCTCTGGACCATGATCCTTATCTCCCTTCCGGCCTGGACCGCGTAGCTCTTTTCGATCCCCTTGAAGGAGTTGGCGAGCTTCTCCAGCTCTTCCAGTCTTTTGACATAGCTCTCGAGGATTTCCCTCCTGGCGCCGGGCCGGGCGCCGGACAGTGCGTCCGCGGCCTGGATGAGGTTCCCGAGCACGGAGCCGGGATCATCGTCATGGTGTCCCCCGATGGCCTGGACCACGGGCTGGGACTCGCCGTACTTCTTAGCGAGCTCGGCCCCGATCTGAGCGTGCGAGCCTTCGACCTCGTGGTCCACCGCTTTGCCGATGTCGTGAAGCAGTCCGGCCCGCTTGGCCTTTTTCACGTTAATGCCCAGCTCGGCGGCCATGATGCCGCATAGAAATCCGACCTCCATGGAGTGCTGGTACTGGTTCTGGCCGTAGCTGGTCCGGTAGCTGAGCCTGCCGATCAGCTTGATCAGCTCCGGGTTGATGCCGTGGACCCCCATGTCAAAGGTCGCCTTCTGACCGGCCTCCCGGATGCCGTCCATGACCTCCTTCTCCGACTTGTTGACGACCTCTTCGATGCGGGCGGGATGGATGCGGCCGTCCTGGATGAGCTTCTCCAGGGCCAGCCTTGCAATCTCGCGCTGGACCGGGTTGAAGCAGGAGAGGACCACGGCCTCGGGGGTGTCGTCCACGATCAGGTCCACGCCGGTGGCGGCCTCGAGGGCCCGGATGTTGCGGCCCTCCCTGCCGATGATCCTGCCTTTCATCTCGTCGCTCGGCAGAGTCACCACCGTAACGGTGCGCTCGGTTACGTACTCGCCCGCGTAGCGGTCAATGGCCAGGCTCAGTATCTTCTTGGCGTTCTTCTCCGCCTCCTCCCGGCTCTCTTCCTCGATCTGTCTTATCTTCTTGGCTGACTCGTGCTTGGCCTCCTCGACCATGGAGTCAATGAGCTGCTTCCTGGCGTCCTGGGCGCTCATGCCCGCCACGCGCTCGAGCTCGCGCTGGGCCTCCTCCTCTTTCTGGCGGAGCTTGTCGGAGCGGTTCTTGAGGTCCTGCTCCTGGGACTGAAGCTTCTTGGTCTTCTCCTGGATCTCGAGCTCTTTTCTGTCCAGCACGTCTATCTTTTTGTCCAGGTTCTCTTCCCGCTGAATCAGGCGCTGCTGCATGGCCTTGTACTCTTCGGAGGCCTTCTTGGACTCCTGTTCAAACTCCTGCTTGGCCTGATAAAGATAGTCCTTGGCCTGAAGCTCGGCCTCCCGGATGATGCGCTTTTTCTCCTCTTCGGCGTCCTGTTTTATCTTTTCCGCGGTCTCGGAGGCCCCCATGACCTTTTTATCACCAGTCTTCTTTAAAAAGGTGTAAAGTCCTCCGGCGCCTGCCCCCAAACCAACAATTAACGCTATCAATGCCGCTATGATTTCCACTTTTTATCCCCTTTCGTTTATATGTCCAACCTTCTCCCGGACCTCCGGAAGAATGACTTCACTCTCTGTAATCACCCCCGTCAGGGGCACATCATGGTCCTTTGCCGGCACCTTGGCATAAAGCTGGAAGTCGTAGCCCAGGCCGATGGCAAGGCATTCCGCCCTGATCCTTTTAAGGAACCGGTCATAGCATCCCATCCCGAAGCCCACTCTTTTGCCCTGCCTGTCAAAAGCCACGGCCGGCACTAGAACCAGGTCGAAGAGCGCGGGCGAGACCGGCTCGCTCTGGGCAGGCGGCTCGGGAATACCCAGTCTCGACTCTTCGAGTTTCTCCCAGTCCTTTACCCCGAAGAAGTCTATATGGGGTCCTTTGCCCCGGACTCGGGGAAGGGCCACGGTTCTGCCTTCCGCCCGCAACAGGTCGAACAAAGGCCGGGTGTCCACCTCCCCCTTGGCTGCGGCGTACAGGGCGATCGCGTTCCTGCCCTCGAGCACGCCGCTTTTTACCAGGTTCCTCCGGACGGCCGAGCTCTTGGCGCGGACCTCTTCCGGCGTCAAGGCGAGGCGGTCCGCGATCGCCTTTTTCCTTATTTGTTCTTTGGTTTGAAAATCCATGACGAAATCCCGTCCGTGCCTGATTTCGCCGGGAAGAAGGGAAGGGAGAAGCTTATGTAAGGCGGATCACAGCCTGGGAAGTACCTTTTTAAAGGCGCTCTTTAAAATCATGATATTCTTTTTGCCCGCAGGTTTTCCCCGTCTTATTGCCGGTGAGCCCTTAAAAAGGTGATGCGGGTTTTGCGGCACAGACCTCGCGTGCAAAGACCGGCCCGTGTCAACTCCGCCCAGACTTTTTATTACAACAGTTAAAATAAGCTCTACCATTTCGATCCGCACTTCCGATTTCGTCCCGCTTCTTCGAGACTCCCCTTCATGATGATGCCCCCGCTTCTGCCGTGTGGTAGCAAATTTTCAAACCCGGTCTCACCAGGTGGGCGCCGTTTAACCGCTTTAGGATCCCGGGCGAAGCAAAGCTCCTCCGGGTTCACACCACGACCAGGGACAGCTCCCTTTATTGAAAATTAGTGGTTCGAAATTTTGCGCTACCCAAACACGAGCAGTGCAGGGGATTTTTATTCCCGGTCGGGCAGAAGATTCAAAATCTCGTCCGCCCTTTCATTAAGCTCGGTTATGATCTTCTTGTCCTCTTCGTTTGCTTCAAACCATCTTTCAGTTATGTTCAGGGCCGCCAGCATGGCTCCTTTAACGGACAGCCCCCCAGCCGGGTCCCCCAACAGGTCCCGCATGGTGCGGTCCAGGTACTCGGCCACTTGGTCCATCCGGTCCGGGTCTTCGCCCTTGAGCCGGTAAACCTGGCCGTAAATCCTGACCTCGCGTTCCTTGTTGCTCAACTGCTTCCCGCCTCTCTGCTCTCCGATTCCTCCGAAGACCTCGAAGCACCGGAACCGGAGTCCTCCGCCCCGCTTTCCAGCTCCTCCGGTCCTTTCTCCAGCCCCTCCAGCCACTCGATAAGCGAGTCAACCCTCTCCTGCACCCGCCGGCGCGAAGCGCGCTCCGACTCGAGCTCCTGTTCGAGCGACTCGGCGCGGGCGATGGCCTCGGAGAGCCGTCCCTCCAGCGAAGACACCTCGTCACGCAAGGACCGTTCATAAACCAGAAGCTTTCTAACCCGCCGCTCGATCTCGGCGAACTTGTCCAGGAAGCTTCTTAAATCATCATCCATCCTCTTATGACTATAACTTGCGGCCGGAAGCAAGTCAAGGAAGATAACATGTGAAGTTCCCCCGTTTTTTTCAGGTATCGAACAGCTTCAGTTGAGGATGAGGGGGAGGATCAAGGCCTCGAGGATGAATCGGGCCTTGGCCGGCGCATTGGAGGATGGACTTGATACCGTCGGAGACCGCGTAATAATGGAAGTCGGGCTTGCCTGCGCGCTGCGCGCAAGCAGGGATGCCGAACAGGCGTTTGGCGGCTTTGAAAACGTGAGTGGCAAGTATCTTCAGTTTGGCTTTCCTCTCCAGCCACACCGCGGCAAAATAAACACAGGCGAACACCAGCATGGCAAGGTCCGGATGCTGTCGTAGCCTAAAACCCGGATGTCC
>JAWOBU010000260.1:0-11298 GCA_046484135.1 bacterium | reverse complement strand
TCATGCTCTTGTGAAGATCGGCGTACTTTTTAACAAAGGTGAGCTTCTTGCCTTTATATACACCCAACAGGTCGTGCCAGACCAGTACCTGGCCGTCGCAGTCCGGGCCGCAGCCGATGCCGATGGTGGGAATTTTAACGGTGCCGGTAATCTCTTTCGCGAGAGCCGCGGGCACGCACTCCATGACCACGGAAAAAGCGCCGGCCTCTTCCACCGCTTTGGCGTCTTCCAGAAGCCGCTTGCGCTGGGCGTCGGTGCGGCCCTGGACCTTGAAGCCCCCCATCCGGTGGATGCTCTGGGGGGTAAGGCCGATGTGGCCCACAACCGGGATATCAATATCGCTTATGGCCCGGATGGTATCCGCCATGTTGACGCCGCCTTCCAGTTTTACCGCGGACGCGGCCGCTTCCTTTATTGCGCGGCCCGCGTTCTCCCGGGCCTGGCGGATGCTCTCCTGGTAGCTCATGAAAGGCATGTCAAAGATAACCATGGCCCGCTGGCACGCCTTGGCCACGATGCGGGTGTGATAGATCATCTGCTCCATGGTTACCGGCAGTGTGGTGGACTCGCCCTGCACCACCGTGCCCACCGAGTCTCCCACCAGCACCATGTCAACACCCGCGCCGTCCGCGATCAACGCGGAAGGATAATCATAGGCCGTGATCATGACTATCTTCTCGCCCCGCTCTTTCATGGCGCCTGCTTCCAGCATGGTTACTTTAGACGGCATCTGTCCCTCTCCTTTAATTCAGCGGCACCTTGCCACCACTCTCTTTTCAATGGCTTCCGGGTTTTTGAGTCGGACGTACACCGGCCGTTCAGGCACGGAAGGATCGTCAGTCAGGGTAAAGGTGTAGCCTCCCCACTTCCTCTCCGTCATTTTAAAGCGCATCATTTGCGGCGGCTCTGCCAGGCCCGGCTCGATTGCAACAGCCAGCGGAATGACCCCGTGAAGATAAAGCCCTTCGTAGCCCGCCAGTTTGCCGAAAGTGGCTCCCAGCCACAGCGCCACGTTTATCTCGCGGGCCACCCACTCGGCCAGCCTGCTGTCCGCTTTTTTCAGCTTGCGCCGGTCGGCGAGCGTGAGGGATGCGTCGTCCATGATCTCGTTCGGATAGAGCTTAAAGTTGTCCACGTATTCGAGGACATACCGGGCGGCCGGCGGGTCCACGTTGAGGTTCAGGTCCTTGTAGCCGGTGAAGCGGGCGTAATAAGCGTCGGAGCGTTCGGACAGCTCTCCCATGAACTCGCCGGACCCTACGTGCAGTTTTTTCCAGTTCTTTTTCAGGCAGGGCTCGTGCATGAGCGCGGTGGCGATGTTGGTAAGGGGAGCGGTTGCCACGATCTCGACCTCGCCGGGATGCGAGAGGACCGTGTTTATTATGAAGCGGGACGCTTCAGTGGGCTTACCCAGCTCATCGGGAGAGCGAGCGCCTTCGAGCACGGGCACGTCGGTCCGTCCGGTAAGGTCGAGTATCCGGTTGGCCGATTTCATGCACACCTCGGTGGCGGAGCAGCCCATGGAGCAGGTTACCCCCAGCACCTTTACCTCGGGGTCGCGGAGTGCGTAGATAAGCTCGAGGCCTCCGTCCGGGTCGGTAATGGGTATCCAGGGGTACTGGTAAGCTCCCGCCTTTTTCACCGCGCTTCGGAGCATGCCCAGGTCGTCGTCAATGATAATGAGCCGCTTGTTTGCGGTCCCCTCTTCCGCGGAAGCGGTTTTGTCCGCCTGAGCGGGAACAAGCCGCGGCGAGAGGGCCGAGGCCAGCACCACAAAGCATGCCATAAACGCTACTCGATGAAAGCGCTTTCCGGAATTCAAACGGCTCATGTTAATTCTCCATGGCGTGGAGTGCCTGGTCCAGGTCTGCAATTACGTCGTCGGGGTCCTCGATCCCGAGGGCCAGGCGGCAGAGTTGATCGTTGATGCCTAGCTCGTACCTTTCTTTGCGGGTGTACCGGTAGTAGCTCACGGTGGCCGGATGGGTGATAAGGGTCTCGACCCCTCCCAGGCTGGGCGCGATGTATATGCTCTTCAGTGCGTCCAGGAACTTGTTCACCTTTTTCAGGTTTCCTTTCACCCAGAAGGACAGCACACCGCCGTATCCTTTCATCTGCGCCCGTGCGATGTGGTGGTGAGGATGGCTGGGCAGGCCGGGATAAAAAACCTTCTTGATCTTGGGGTGCTGCTCGAGATACTCGGCGACCTTCATGGCCGACTTGTTCTGGAAGTCCACTCGCAAGGCCGCGGTTTTCAGACCCCGCAAGAGCAGGTAACAGCAGTGAGGATCAATTATGGAGCCGGTGGCGTGCTGATAATCGCGTATGGTGGTCATGAGGTCCCGACCGCCCAGTACTGCGCCGGCCAGGATGTCGTTGTGCCCGGCCAGGTACTTGGTCGCGCTCTGGATAACCAGGTCCACTCCCCACTCCAGTGGCTTCTGGTTGTAGGGGGTGGCAAAGGTCGAGTCAATTATCATGAGGGTCCCGTACTTTTCCTTGATCTCCCTCATCCGGTCGAGGTCTATGATGTTGAGGTAGGGGTTAGTGGGAGACTCGGTAAAGATGATCCTGGTGTTCTTCTTTACCGCCTTTTCCATCTCCTTGTAATCTCCCATCTTGGTGATGGTGTAGTCAATGCCGAATCGGGGCAGGTGCCGGGTGGAGAACTTGAGGGTCTGGCCGTACAGGTCGTCGGTAAGTATGATGTGGTCTCCCTTGCTCAAGAGAGCCAGCAGGGTGGTGGTAATGGCGCTCATGCCCGAGTCGAAGACCAGGCAGTTGTCCGCTCCCTCCAGTATGGCCAGCTTGTCTTCCGTCGCCTCCTGGGTGGGGTTCCCGTAACGGGCGTACTCGTACCGGATCAGCCGCTTCGAGGTGTATCTTTTTATCTCCTCCGTGCTGTGAAAAACATAGGTCGAGGTCTGGACGATGGGAACAGTCAGAGCGTCCGCGTACTTCACCCTCATCTCCCCGGAGTGCACGGTCTGGGTAAAGTGCGAGCTCTTTTTACTGTTGATGTCCTGCTTCTTGGCCATGCCGGTCCTCCTTTACTGAACGGGCGGACCCGGTTAATACTTTATTAAACCTTTTTTCTAAACCATGGTTCACCGTAACAGGTATCTCGGTGGTTTCGGATATGCTCTTTCAACTCAGCGTCCGCCAAAGCCGGCTTACATCACCACCCGCCTGGTTATCTCCCTTACTATCTCCTCGGGCTCGTCCAGGATTTGAAATATGTCCAGGTCCTCGGGAGAGATCATGTTGTTCTCCAGGAGACAACCCTTGAACCATTCCAGCAGAGGCTCCCAGTAACTCTTTCCCACCATGATGACCGGAAAGGGTTTTATCTTCTTGGTCTGGATAAGGGTGAGGGCCTCGGAGAGCTCGTCCAGGGTCCCGAACCCGCCGGGCAGGACCACGTAAGCCTGGGCGTACTTTATGAACATCACCTTGCGCACGAAAAAGTACCGGAAGTTGAGCTTCATATTCGAGTACTGGTTCGGCCTCTGTTCCATGGGAAGCTCGATGTTGAGACCCACCGAGGTGCCTTTCGCGTCCGCTGACCCTTTGTTGGCCGCTTCCATGACACCGCCGCCCCCGCCGGTGATGACGGCATAGCCGCGCCCGGCCAGAAGCCGGGCTATGTCGTACGCCTTGTCGTACACGTGATCGCCCGGGCCGGCCCGGGCGGAGCCGAAAATGGAAACCGCCGGATAAATCTCGTGCAGAACGTCGAACCCCTCCACGAACTCCGACATGATCCGGAACATCCGCCACGACTCACCCCGGCTCAAGTGATCAATTATATACTGCTTCTCTTCCGCCAAAACATATACCTCCGATATGACTTTATTAAGAACACCGTGTTGAAAGCGGGACATGGAACAAATCTGAAGATGAGATTAAAGAGGTCCCCGCCACTTGCAGACCCCGATGTTTACCATGATCGGCATGTTGAACTTGCCCTCCTGTCCCACCCGGTGAACCCGCGCGTCAGCTCCCACCGACAGGACCAGGGAGTGGTGGCCTTTAAGATGGATGTGCACGCCGGTCTCCGCCCCCCCGGTCAAGAACTCCAGTCCTGCAGCAGGCGGGTCGGGAAGATCGTCCGAGGTCTCCATCCACAAACTGCCGTAGCCTATCCCACCATAGACACCCACGTAAGGCCGGAGTTCCCCCTCCACCGAGTAAAACCACTTGCCCTCCGCCTGCAGAATAGCGTAACCCCCGCTGGCGGACCTCTGTTCATAACGGCCCAGGTCAGCGTCCCGCCAGGTGAAGCCGCCCGCGGCCACCCCCACTCCATAAAATAGCTTCCAGTGCTCGCGAAACTCGGTCCGCTTAGAAGAGGTGTTAAAGCCGAACAAGACCTCGCCGCCCTGTCCCTCCTCCGGCACCATGGCCGGCATAAGCCGGGCCACGATGATCTCCAGGTTCTGGTTGCCGTAAAGGGACCCGAGCTCGTTCCGGCGTTGTGTCCATGCAGTAAGTGGCAGTAAAAGCAGAAGGGCCACACACGCCGGTAAATACAATTTTATTTTAATTCTCAGCAACGCGCTCTCCGTTCTTACCTCGCTTTAAACCTCTCCGTCCTGGAGCCGCACACCACTTCACCTTCCTTCAAAAACTCGTAGTACACGGAGAACTTGCCGGGGGCCAGGTACATGGGCAGATATGAGAAGTATGCCTGGGACTTACCGTGTCTCAGCTTGACCTGGGGGTCCTCGTACAACGGCCGGGTGGTAACGTAGGGCTCGCCGTTGATATAGAACTGCACCCGGTGGTCCATACGATTTAAGTCCACGTTGGTGCAGACCTCCGCCAGGAGCAGTCCCTTGGCGCTGGCCAGGATGGTATCGCCCATCCGGTCCAGCCGGTCGCCGTAAGTGAGGCGCATGGGCCCGCACACAATGTCCGCGTCCGGCGGGGGTACCACTTTGATCCAGGACTGTCCCAGCACGTACTGGGGGTTCTCCTCTGTAGCCAGGTTGCAGGTTCGATCCTCCACCCGCACCGTGAATATGCCGCAGGCATTACCGCTGCCGATAAAAACGGCCCGACGGTTCTCATGCACCACCACCCGGTGGCCGCGGCCGGTAACCTTTTCATCCTCGCCGTCCGGGTAGCGGACGCTCCAGGTGAGGTCTGCGTCCACCTGGTTTCCATCGTGGTCATAGGCGGCGGCAGCCAGCTCGACTTTGCAGTCCTGGTTAAGTACGCACTTGTCGTAAACCTTCTCCGGGGTGACCTCGATCCGGGAAAGCGGACACTTCTTTAATTGAAACTCCGGTTTTTTCTTTACCGCCTCTTCTTCCTTTTTGTCGCCGCAGCCGAAAAAGAAAACCGCGGCGATCACAAGTACAAGCAGGTTACTGGTCTTCATGGGTTCTCCTTGAAAAGATCGGGTAAAAATGTCTCCTTCATATCCTTCCACGCTCCCGGAACCACTGGTACGCCCTTTCCACCGCCGGCTCCAGCGGAGATTGCAAAAGCCCCAGCTCCCGGATGGCCTTCTCCGGCGTAAAGTAATGGGGAGCGAACCCCAGCTTGGCGGTCACCGAGTTCACGTCCGGCTCGAGACCGAAAAGCCTTCCCGCGGCGTCCATCACGTAGCCGGCTCCGACTGCCGCAAAATAAGGAATGCGAAAGCGCGGCGGTCTTGCTCCCACCACCTTTGCAATCAAGCTGAACATCTCTGCGTAAGTAAGGTTCCCGTCCTTGTTGCCGAGTATGTATGACTCGCCGCTCCGTCCCTTTTCAAAAGCCTGTAATACCCCTCGCGCCGCGTCCAGCACGTCCACGAAGTTGTTGCCCCCGCCGGGGTAGCCGATTGCCCGGCCTCGCGCGACCTCCAGGATCATCTGGCCGGAGGTGGGCTTGGTGTCCCATTCCCCGATCATGTAAGTGGGTTTGACTATTACCAGGTCCAGCCCCTTTTCCGCGATCTTCAAAGCCTCCTGTTCCGCCTCGTACTTGGTGTCTATATAAGGGTTGCCGAACCGGGCCAAACTTTCATGCTCCCACGTCTCGTCCGCGGGCTGCTCGCGGGAAGAAAGACCCAGCGTATCCACGGTGGATACGTAAACCACCCTTTCCACACCGGCTTTCAGGCAGGCCTCCAGGACGTTGCGCGTCCCGACTACGTTGACCTCTTCCATCCAGGGACGGTTGGGACGCCACTGGCTCACCGAAGCAGCCGCGTGAACGACCCGGTCACATCCCGACACCGCCTTCTTTACAGCATCACCGTCCCGGATGTCACCCACCACCTCTTCTACATCCAGCCCTTCCAGCGCCGCCCGGTCCGAACGCTCCCGAACCAGAACGCGAACATCTACGCCCTCTGCGGCCATCATCCGGACAATGTTGCCGCCCAAAAGACCGGTCGCGCCGGTAACAAGCGTCTTCATAAGCGAACTCGCTCTAATTCTGGCATGGAGCACAAATACATGTCAAATACCTTACTCATCATTAAACCACTCCCGCTCCAATGGCCGCAGCCAGCAGGAAAAGCAGGACACCCACGATCCACTGCACGGACTTCATGGTAACCTTGTCCAGAAGACGCCTGCCGATTAGGGTCCCGGTAAAAGCGGCCAGGCAACCGGCAATAATAAGACCGGCTTCGCTGCCGGTGCCGATGGTTCTAAAGTGTTTGCCGAAGAAGGTGGTCCCGTACACCAGAAGCCGCGAGACATCCACTATTGCCGCGGACAGGGCAGCAGTGCCTATGAAGGCCTCTTTTTGAAGCCCGGTGCGGATGAGAAAGGCGCTCCGCAAAGCACCCTGGTGGCCGGAAAGTCCTCCCAAAAAACCCGACACCGATCCTCCCAAGGGAATGTACCGGGACGGAAAGGACAACTTCTCGAAGCGCGGATGAATCTCCACCACTGCGAACGCGGCGATCAGAACGGCTATGACCAGACCCACCGGAGTAAGGCGGCACTCCCGGCCCATAAGCTCGTAAGCCAAGAGGTACTCGTCCTCCGGAATGTACGAGAGCAGACCCGCGCCCACAAATGCGGTCACAGCCGCGGGCAGGGCAAACCGGACGAACACCTTGAAGTCCGCGTGCCTGAACATCAGACCCGACTTCACTATATTATTAAAAAGGTGGACCACCGCGGTGGCGGCAATGGCGAGCCGCACGTCAAAGAACACCGCGAAAAAGGGCATGAGCAGGCTTCCCAGCCCGAACCCCGAGAAAAAGGTGAGCGCAGCCACCCCGAAAGCAACAATTATGATAAGAGCGTAATCCATGGCTGCTTTACTTTCAGGCCGGCGGCCGGGTTCGTATGCCTTTCCGGGCCAGGTAGTCCTTGCACTCCCGGATGGTGTGCTCCCCGTAGTGGAAGATGGACGCGGCAAGCGCGGCAGAGGCCCCGCCCCTGCTGAGCCCTTCATAGATGTGCTCCAGGGTGCCGACTCCTCCGGAGGCTATCACCGGTATGCTGAGCAGGTCCGAGTACGACCGGGTGAGCTCGAGGTCAAACCCCTTCCTGGTCCCGTCCCGGTCCATCGAGGTCAAGAGTATCTCCCCTGCGCCCATGCTTTCCATCTTTTGCCCCCACTCCAGGGCGTCTATGCCGGTGGGGGTCCGGCCGCCGTGGGTGTAGACCTCCCAACGGACCGGCTCCGTGCCAGGGATGCGTCTTGCGTCCACCGCCACCACTATGCACTGGCTGCCGAAGCGCTCCGCCGCTTTTTTCACGAACTCCGGCTCGCGCACCGCGCTGGTGTTGATGGACACCTTGTCCGCGCCCGCGTTCAAAAGGTTCCGCACATCCTCGAGGCCGCGCAGGCCGCCTCCAACGGTGACCGGCATGAAACAGGCACCGGCCGTGCGCCTGACCACGTCCAGGATTATGTCGCGCTTTTCAAAACTCGCGGTGATGTCCAGGAAGGTCAACTCATCCGCGCCCTGCTCGTCATAGGCCAGGGCGCACTCGACCGGATCGCCCGCGTCGCGAAGATCAACGAAGTTTACGCCCTTGACCACCCGACCATCCTTTACGTCCAGGCAAGGTATGATGCGCTTGGCAAGCATGAAAAACAATTGTAACACCCGCGGAAGAAACTTCCACCAGAAGCTCTCCCCCTGCTTTCCAAAGGCTTCTACCGGTGTTAAAATAGTTATGTAGTTTACAAACAGGGGTCCGTGCACATACTTTCTTTCAGTACCCCCGAGGATGCAGTATTCGAAAGGAGGAAAATCATGGCTGAGGAAGAAAAGCAAGAGATATTTTCGGTAGCCATCGAGGAACGGGTCTTCGATGTTCCGGAAGAGGTAAGGAAAGACTCTTACATTGATTCGCTCCAGAAGTACGAGTCCCTCTACCAGGAGTCCCTGGACGACCCGGAGGGCTTCTGGGGCCGCATGGCGGACGAGTTTCTTACCTGGGACAAGAAGTGGGACAAGGTCTTCGAGTGGGAGGACAAGGACGACGTACGCTTTTCCTGGTTCAAGGGAGGCAAGCTGAACGTGTCCGTGAACTGCCTGGACCGGCACGTTAAAACCTGGCGCAAGAACAAGGCGGCGCTTATCTGGGAAGGGGACCAGCCCGGCGTGGACAAGACCCTGACCTACCACGACCTGTACCGGGAGGTCAACCGGTTCGCCAACGTGTTGAAGAAAAAGGGAGTGAAAAAAGGCGACCGGGTGGCGATATATCTTCCCATGATCCCCGAGCTTCCCATAACCATGCTGGCCTGCGCCCGGATCGGCGCCGTGCACAGCGTGGTGTTCGGAGGGTTCTCCTCCGACTCCCTGCGCGACCGCATCCAGGACTGCGAAGCCAAGGTCCTGGTTACTTCGGACGCAGGCTTCCGCGGGACCAAGCCCGTGCCCCTGAAAGCCAACGCTGACGCCGCGCTGGAACAGGCCGAGTCGGTCCAGACCCAGGTGGTGGTCAACCGCGCCGGCCAGGACGTTCCCATGAAAGAAGGCCGCGACGTGTGGTGGCACGAGGAGATGTCCGCCGCTGACGTGCAGGGCTTTTGCGAGCCCGAGAAGCTGGACGCCGAGGACCCCTTGTTCATCCTTTACACATCCGGCTCTACCGGCAAGCCCAAGGGAGTGCTCCACACCACCGCAGGCTATCTCCTCTACGTGGCCCTCACCCACAAGTGGACCTTCAACATAAAGGACGAGGACACCTTCTGGTGCACAGCCGACATCGGCTGGGTCACCGGACACTCCTACATCGTCTACGGGCCGCTCGCCAACGGCTCCACCTCCGTCATGTTCGAGGGGGTCCCAAACTACCCGGACCCCGGAAGGTTCTGGAACATAGTGGACAAGTACCAGGTAAACCAGTTCTACACCGCTCCCACAGCCATCCGGGCCCTCATGCGCGAAGGAGACAAGTGGGTCGAGCAGTACGACCTCACAAGCCTCAAAATCATCGGCAGCGTGGGAGAGCCCATAAACCCCGAAGCATGGATGTGGTACTACGAAAAGGTGGGCAAGTCCCGCTGTCCCATCGTGGACACCTACTGGCAGACCGAGACCGGCGGCTTCCTCATAACGCCCCTGCCCGGCGCCATGCAGATCAAGCCCGGCAGCGCCTGCAAGCCCTTCTTCGGCGTCGAGTGCAAGGTCCTTCGCGACGACGGCACACCATGCGAGACCAACGAGGGAGGATACCTCGTCATGATGCGGCCCTGGCCCGGACTCATGAGGACCGTCTACGGAAACCATCCCCGCTTTATCGAGACCTACTGGAGCAAGTTCCCCGGAAGGTACGCAACCGGAGACGGCGCCCGGGTGGACGACGACGGCTACTTCTGGCTCATGGGCCGACTCGACGACGTGATCAACGTCTCCGGCCACCGCATGGGAACCGCGGAGATCGAGTCCGCCCTGGTCTCCCACCCGTCGGTCGCCGAGGCCGCGGTAGTGGGTATGCCTCACGACGTTAAAGGCCAGGGCATCTACGCCTTTGTCATGCTCAAGTCCGGCCAGGAGCAGTCCGAGGACCTGAAAAAGGAGCTCGTAAAACACGTGCGCAAGGAGATCGGGCCCATCGCCACCCCCGACAAAGTCCAGTATGCAGAGGCACTGCCCAAGACCAGGTCCGGAAAGATCATGCGCCGCATACTTAAAAAGATCGCCGCCGGCGAGACCAAGGACATGGGAGACACCACCACACTCGCGGACCCCTCGGTGGTGGACACCCTGGTGGAAGGAGCGAAGTAGAGAACACTTTTCCAAAACATATTTTATTTCACGCAAAGGCGCGTCCCAAAGAAAAAACATAACAAGAGTGCGCCGTCCCGATATCTTATAGAAATAGCCCCGTATGTGCTTTTCAAGGCGCCTGAACGTCAGAAAACGCAAGCTTCGCTGTGTCAAAACGGAGATTTTATCTTTTTTTCTCAAATTCAAAAGAACTCTAAACTCCTTTGCGCCTCAGCGTCTTTGCGTGATAAAACTCTCGGCTACCGTCTCGTGATTCGGACGGGAATGAGGAGCAAATTGATATAGCCCTCATCTTTCTTACCCTCCGGCCTTAAATCGTTGCCTCAAGAGGACCCCTTGGGATCGAGCCCCAGGTCCTTCATGATGAGATCAATGTCCAGGTGCCGGGGGACTACGTCCGGGAGTTTCATGGCCGGCTTCGGAGGTGCGCCCACCCGGTAGACACGCGGAAGGTTCCGGGCTTCCTCCAGCTCGAGCCGCACCAGGTAGCCTTTGTCAGTAAGCTCATGAAGCGCCCGCCTCAGGGTGGACCTGCTCGTAATGCCCGTCCAATCCAGCATGGTCTTATGCGAAACACTCACGAGACCAGACGACGGCATCGAGTGCACCAGCAAAGACACCCAGACCGTAAAAGCCGCGAGGCCCAGTTTTTGACCCCTATCGCCCGAAAAATACTCCCGCACCAGCTCCTGAAAATCACTGTCCTTTGATTTCATTGACTTAGACATCTCATGTCCTCCATGACCCGTAAAATTGGGGGGTCGAAAATTGTATCACAGAGGGGCAATTCCGATCCCTCTTGGGGCGGATTTTGTCCCCCCTGACGGATAATTTTTGACCGGGAAAAGGCGATTCCAAACGCAATGACGCCACGACGCAACGATTCTTTCTTTTTTATCTCAGTCTCCATGAAAATAAACTCCTCCGTGCAAGTTCTCTTCCGCGCAATAAATCTCTTCTTCTCTCTTCCCTTCGCGTCATAGCGTCGTAGCGTTTCCTCCCCCTCTGCCGTGCTAGCGACTTTCAGTCGCGACAAGTCTCTGTTCCGCAAGCTAAAAAATTTCTTCTTTCTTCCGTTGCGCCATAGCGCCGTA
>JAWOBU010000050.1:0-3583 GCA_046484135.1 bacterium | reverse complement strand
CCATCCGACCGGATGCGGCGCGCTGATATGACCTCCCGGTCGTGCGCGGAAAGCCATTCCTTCTCCTCCGGCGACATGCTCCGGACCCCCGCCTGCACGAAACCGGCTCCCAGGTCGTAAACCCTCCGCATCACGCAGGCGTGCGAGAACTTCGTGCCGGTGTACTCGTCCCTGAGGTCGGCGTGGGCGTCGAGCTGGAGTACGCTGAGGCCGGGGTATCTTTCCAGGGCCGCGGATACCGCTCCCACGGTCAGGGAGTGTTCGCCTCCGACCGTCACCGGCCGCCGGCCGGTTTCCAACTCCCGCCCGACCGCGGCCTTTACCTGGAGCGAAGCCTGCCACGGGTCCTCCGGCATGGAAAGGGGCTCCCGGCCGTGGATGCCGGCCCGGAAAGGCTCGGTCCCTGTTATGCCGTCCATTTCTTCAACGTAGTGGGAGGCCTGCCGAACCGCTTCCGGCCCCCGGCCGGCGCCGGTGCCATAGCTTACCGTGCCCTCGTAAGGGGCGGGTATTATAACCACCGCCGACTTGCCGTAATCGCAATAAGGAGGCTCGATTCCGAACCACTGATTGAGCAAAGCCATGTTTCTCCCGGCCGTGCTTTTACTCGGTGATAAAAACGGCTGCCGCCAGCACCGAGGTCCACTTTCCGGTCTTGTCTCCGCGCGCCGTCTGGGTGACGCTCCTGGACTCGATGATCTTTCCGCTCATCCGGTACACCTGCTCCCTTTCCTCCCAGCAGGTGTCCGGATCAAAAGGGATGCCCAGGGTAGTGGCCAGCATGGTGGCGGCCAGGTCTTCCGCGTAATCGCCGGCGACCTGTTTCTTCTCCCCGAAAGAATGATGCTCGGACAAGTAGCCGTAAGTGGAATGATCGGTGGGATAAGCCAGTCCCACTGCCGCGGCGAGCAGCCGGTTGGGCTCGTTGGTCGAGTTCCGGGCCATTACGCAGTAGGTAATCTGGCCGGGTTCTATCTTGGAGGTGCCGCTTTTGGGGCTTATTATTTTGCAGTTGGGAGGGAGAATACTGGAGACGTGCACCAGGTTGCAGGTCGCGATTCCAGCTTGTCGAAGGGCCATCTCGAAGCTTTGCAGCTTGTCTTTATGGACGCCCACCCCCTTTGTAAAGAACACTTGTTTGGGTATCAACTTCCATGACCTCCTCCGGTATTAAACTTCTATTTATCTTCGATATTATCAAAGAGGGAATCCAGGTTCTCTTCTTCCCCTTCTTCCTCTTGTTGTTTGTTCTTGTTGCCCGTGAGACCTTCCAGCATGGCGTCAATGTCTTCTCCACCCTCCTGCCTCGAGTCCGCAGCAGGGGGACGACTGGGCGGCTGCGGTGGCGCGGAAGCCGCAGGCGCCGGTTGCTCCGGCGGGCCTGCGTTTTCTTCCGGAGTGGCCGACATTTCCTCGGCATCGGAAGAATCCTCCTCCACCGCCTCCGTCCGGGAAGGAGGAGGCGGCACCTGGCTGGGCCGGAAGGGAGTCGGCGGCTTGATCACCTCGCCCGGTTGCTCCCCGCCTTTCTCTTTAGCCGGAGGCCGGGGCATGGGTATCAGGCCCAGGTCGGTCACCACCGACTGAACCAGGTCCGGTTCAATGATCTTTTTCTTTAACAGGTATCCCTCGAACAGGCAATTGTCGCAAATGGTGTTGATAAGCCGCGGAATGCCCCGTGAGTAATGATGAATGAGCTTGATGGAATCGCTCTTGAAAAGCTGGTTCTTGGCTCCTGCCAGCCGGAGACGATGATTTACGTATCCTTCGCTGGACTCGTAATTAAACGAGTCCAGCTTGCATTGCAGGGCCACCCGCTGCGCCAGGGGTTCGTCCAGCTTCAGGGAATCCTCCAGCTCGGGAAGGCCGAAGAACACAAAGGTGATCAGCTTGGACTCCGGAAGCTCCAGGTTTAAAAGGCCCCGGAACTCCTCCATCAACTGCTTGCTGTGGAGCATCTGGGCTTCGTCTATCAAGACCACCGCCTTCTTGCCCTCCTCGTTCAACTCCAACAGGCGGTTGTAAAGCTGGTTTAAAAGCTTCAGCTTCTCGGGGGCCGGGTCCTCCACACCGAGCTGGCGCGCGATCCGCGACAAAAGCCAGTCAGCGGTGATGCCCGAATGGATTATCACCAGTAGCGCCGACTCGTATCCCTCTTCCGGGAGACTGTCCAGCATCCGGCGGGCAAGGGTCGTCTTCCCCGTTCCCACTTCACCGATCAGGACCGCCAGGCCCTTCATGGTGTCCACCGCGTACATGAGACGCACTAACGCCCGCTGGTGCTGGGCACTGTTGTAGTAGAACTTGTTAATGGGCGCCGAGGAGAAAGGCTCTTCCTCCAACCCGTAAAATTCAAGGTAATCCATGACCTTATGCTCCTTGCCGAAATTAAAATTGTCTCAGGCGGCGTTCTCCCCATATTATATCAGATTTGACCGTTAAGTTAAGATGTAAGATATAAATGATATTGAAAAATGCCCTCCGAATCAAGGAGGGAAAAAACAGAAAGGCCGGTTTGGGAACAATCGGCGGAAGATGGTATCATAATTCAAGGTTTCTCGTGATCAACGGAAGCTTGGAACTTCGAGTTCGGGAAAGGAGAACAACAATGCCGAGAGCCTGCATAACAGCAATATTTATGATGCTTTTTCCGGCGCTCGTCTTCGCCGGTTGCGGAGGAGGCGGCAGTAGTGATGATGACAGTACAACTACGGACAACCCGCCCGTGATCGAGAACCTCTATGTTACAGTGGACGCCGGTAACAGCATCAACATCCACGCGGACGTTTACGATGATGATTATATCCGCCACATTCGGCCTTTCGTCTCCAAATACGACACTGCCAATGACAGGTACAACCTGTGGATGTTCGGGCCTCCGATAGGACCGGGCACGGCAGCTTACTCTTATTACGGCCGCTACAGCGGAGATTTCATGACCGTATGCGATAGTAGCGGCTGTAACTATTCCGCGACCAATATGCGAGTCGAACACAACGGAGATATCTTTATCACGGGCGAGTGCTTTGACGGCTTCACCACCTTCGGTTGCTATGCCGTAACCTCCTACGAGTCCTCTGTTGATGTTTACGAAATAAAAGACCTTGACTTTAACTCTGTCAGCATTGACACCTTTTATCCGGTACGGCTTTATCTTACTTCCCCGGACCCGTCCGGTGTGGTGAAGTCTTACACCTCCGCTCCCGGCATCAGCGACACCGAGCTCGGGTTCGGCTCTACCGTGCTTCCCGGCGGGTCCTATTACGGAGGCATCGAGGCCCGGGACTCGGCCGAGCAAAGCAACTTCGCTGTCTATCCTTTTGATTACTGATCTTTACGATTCCGACTTGAACTCAACAGGTATTGTTATAAAGCGGGCGGCGCCGGTTTATGGCAGGCCTTTTTAGAACATGTTTTTCAGCTTTTCTATCTCCTCTTTGTCTTCCTGGGACTGGGAGTCCTGTTTTTCCACCTCTTTGAAGATTTTTTCTCGGGACTCGAACAGGGTGTCCATGTGCATCTTGGTGGTGATGAGTCTTTTGGCGTTTATAAAGAGGAACCCGTCCATGACCTTTGCCAGGAG
>JAWOBU010000250.1:0-15590 GCA_046484135.1 bacterium | reverse complement strand
GGTTGTTACTATAAAAGGTCAGAATGGCTTAATCTTGTTGTGTTTTTTACTTTGCGCCTTCGCGTCTTTGCGTGAAATAAAATGAACGGTCGAAAAGACAGGAAAAGGAGGGAGGGAAAATGAAGCTCTCCACTACAGTAAAGCTGGTTACGGCCGCGGCCGTGTTCTTGCTGGCCGCCACTACGGCCAAGGCCCAGTACTACGCGGAGCCGCCGACAAACCTCTTCGAGATGGGAAGGCCCAACGTCCACCTGTTCCTGGACGACGCCGGTTCTATGCACCAGAGCTATACCGACACCTTCCTCAATGAGAAAACCACCCGGATAGAAGTGGCCACCAAAGTCATTGCCGGCTATAACGAAGCGGTCTACACCGACGGCGATCGGGTGCACCATCCCCATTACCCCTGGAGCTACAGCCAGTGGGTGTTCCTGGGCGACGTGGTCAGCGAGGGAATAGTGGACGTCTTGCGGGTCAGGCTCAACAACGCAGGGACCGGATGGGTCCCCTCCCCTACCGGCGAAAGCTTCATCTTCTACTATGAGGACGACCCCCTGCTTTCCGGAAATACCTCCTATCTGGACTCCCTGGACAACCTTCCCGCTTACATGAGGGATTACGTGGAGCCGGGCCTGAGCCACTACTACCTGGAGAGAAGAGGCACGGACCAGACCCTTATCCTCGAGGACGGAAGCTTTAACGACGGCTATGAGGTGTGGACGCACGGGAGCCCCTCAGACAACGACATGACCTATGCGGACGCCATGATAGAGTACTTCAACTACGATACGAGCGGGGTCACCGGGACCGGTGGTGTGTCCGGCTTCAAGGTGGTGCCGGTGGTAGAAGCTCCCGCCAACAGTAGCGCGACCTGGACCGATTACTGGAAAGACCCCTACACAGAAAGACAGGGACTCTGTTACAAGCAGGACACCAGAAGCGACTTCAAGCGCTGTTACTGGCCTAATGACGTTGACTTCGACTACAGCGACCCCAACACCACCTACTTTGTAAAGTACGATCCCGACAAACACGCAGACGCCGAGCTCATGGTACAAAACGCTACTACTATTGAGACCTGGGGCGCGGACCTCGGCGTGTCCGGGTATTGTCCGGTGGAAAAGGAAGAGGTCTGGGGAGACCGGAGAGCGCAAGACTGGAGCTTTCAAACAGACGAGCCGATTCACGACGGCAATATAACCGACGTCCAGATTTACGAGGGTTGCGCTTCCGGCGACAGCGGCTTTGTCGCCATATCCAGCGGCGGCGAGGTGGACGAAGCTGATGTCAAAAGTGATATGCTGAACGAGCTGGACTACGTAACCGAGGTGGACAATCTGAATGAGATTCCCTACTACACCAAGGACGGAACAACCATTAAGGAAATTCGCGAGTTCGTGTTCGACTCCACGAGCAGTACCCGGATAGATACCTTCCTGCGAGATGCACTGGAGGTCCCCCCAAAAACAGACTCCGAGTTCGACCCGTTGGCCCCCTACTACGGCGGGTTTTTCATAGGCCCGGGCAACACGGTGGACGACTCCGATTACGACGGGCTGGGCTACGAAAAGACCTGGGACGCTTTCCCCGGCATCATGGACCGCTACCGGGGCGTGAACTACGCCTTCCATGTCTACGACACCGATCAGAAATGCGATCCGGACGACTTCCCGCCCCACGACGCCGGCCAGTGCGTGGGCAACAACCTGTTCTGGAACCCGCCTTCCTGGGCGGAGTACGAGAAGTCCTACCCGGACACCTCCCCCGGCGAACAGAACCGGCTGCTCCAGAACGCCCTCCGGACCGACCCGCCCTATAAGTTCGGCAGTAACCCGCCGGTGGACGCGGTGTTTCACGACTTCTTCCGCTACTTCTACGACTTGCAGATGGAGGGATGGGACGGCTCCCACTCCGAGGACACCTATGACCCCTCCATGTTCTATCAGCTCCCGGAACCGGATGACATCACCCAGGTCTCCGGCGATTCCCTGCACGTTATCCAGGACGACCCCGAGTACCAGAACCGGTGCCGCCTGAACTTCCTGATCGGAATAATGGGCAACGCCCAGGGCGGACTGGGAGAGGCCATGCATCCTCCGCCGGAGGACACTCCCAGCATCAAGTACTGGATAAAACGGGTCTCTTTCGGACCGGCCGGCAACATGATCACAGGTTCGTGGGACCCCAAAGACCGGCCCGACTTTGATTACTCCAACACCGACCTCCGGGACGAGCCCTATGATGAAAACTTCTGGGACTTCGCCTTCTGTCCCGACGGCACGCGGCAAAGCTGCAGCACCAGGCCCTGGGGCGTCAAGACCTACTTAATCGTCTTCGGGGAGCTCAATAAACCTGCCATGGACCAGTGGACGGCAGCCGCGGAGTCGGCTTACGACCCGAATTTGCAAGGAGATACCGAGAAGCCCTTGGTGGTGGACAACCAGGCGGAGCTGGACGCGGCCCTGGAGGCAATCTTCTCCCGCATCATGGAGGGGAACTTCGCAAGGACGGCGCCGGAAATATCGGTTACCGGCGACGCCGCCATTACCACCTACTTCCACGTGGGCGGCGGCTCTCCCCTGTGGGAAGGCCACATGTACGCCTACCAGTTGAGCTCCCTGTCGGGCGACACCTCCTTCTTCTGGGACCCCAAGGACGCCGGACAAATCCTTACCGATATGGACCCTGCTAACCGGGAGATATTCACCTCCATGCAACTAAACGAAGGAAACACGGCAAAAGATTACGTAGACAGTTGGATATGCACGGACCTCTACTACGACAACGAAACATGTCCCACCGATGAATTCGATGCCGTGATAGACATTGTCAAAGGCGAAGACGACGCCACCTTCAGCAACGGCGATACCCTGAATTGGGACCTGGGGGGCATCTACCACTCCAAGCCCCAGGTGGTGCCGGCCGTTCCCTCGAGCCCGCTTTACTCCCAAATGCCCTATTACGCACAGTGGAGCAACTCGGTGGAGGACGCGGGCAGGCCCGATACCGTGTACGTGGGGACCACCCGGGGGATGCTCCACGCTCTCAACCTGAAGGACATGGAGTCCCCCGCCTTCCAGGGAGGCAAGGAGCTGTTCGCTTATGTTCCCCAGGACATGCTGCCCTATCTGCCCGAGATGTATACCGGCCAGCGCAAGCTCTACGGGGTGGACGGAATGCCGGTTATCTTCGACCTCTACTTCCCCCACGGGAACTCCGACGACCCTGCGGACGACTGGCACACCGTGCTGGTGGCCGGCCTGGGAGGCGGAGGAAAGAGCTACCACGCCCTGGACATCACCTATCCCAGCCACTCCGGGGACCGCTCCGATAAAATCGAGCCCTTGTGGAGGTTCGAGGACGGAACCCTGGGTTTTGCATGGTCAACCCCGGTTACCGGCTTCACCAATATCGAAGAGGTCCAGGACGGAACCACCGTCAGAGTAAAACAGCCCACCGCCTTCTTCGGCGGAGGACTCCAGGACTTCTATGACGTACAAGACCTTGACGAATGGGTATTAGAGCCTGACGAAGGCGGCTTCTTCTACACCGTGAACGTGGAAAACGGCGAGTCCATCCGGAAGTTCGAGCTTTACGACCAGGACTCTTACAGCTATCCCGGGAACCCCGACTTTGATCATAGCGTGGACAACACCAACATGGTGCCCGGCTCTCCCATCATGCTGGACCTGAACAACGATTCCGCGTTTGACTGGGCCTATGTCCCCGACTACCAGGGAAGGGTCTGGAAGATCAACATGGCCAGTCCCAACCCCGACGACTGGGAGCAATGTCTCTTCTACGACATGGCCGACCAGAACGGCGACGGCGACCTGGACGCGGAAGACCTCTCCGACGAGCAGAGGAAGCCGATCTGGTACACTCCCAGCCTGGTGCGCGGCCCGAACGGCGAGCTCTTCGTCTACTTCGGCAGCGGACACATGGAAATCAAGGAGTACGCCATGGACGAAGAGACCGTCAACTACTACTACGCGGTGGAGGACACCGACGCTCTCGGAGAGTGCTCCTACGGACAGCTCTTTACAGAGGAGACCCACGGCACCACTGCCTGGCCCATCGAGTTCGAGCCGGGCGAAAAGGTCATAACCTCGCCCGTCATCCTGGAAGGGACACTGATGTTCAAGACCTATCTGCCCGACTCCAAGGAAGCCTGCTCCACCGGAACCGCAAGGCTCTGGAAGCTCAATTACATAACCGGCGAGGGCATAGAAGGATGGGGCGAAGAAGGCGAACCTCACGAGGAAACGGACTCCATGTCGGAAATGACCGTGTTGAACGAAAAGGTCTACGATACCATCTCCTCGCTGACAGAGGACGCCGGAGAGCTCCACCAGGCCCACAGTGCAGGCGCCACCCTGGCAACAACCCTCTCCTGGGGTGAAGGGGTACAGTTCTGACCCGGAGAAACAACTGCAACCAGGGGGGACGGAAATTCCGTCCCCCTTTTTTACGACATCTAAAGCCGCTTTCAAAAACTTTCCAACGTGCAAGCGACGGAGGTCCCGATTAATCGGCGAGAGCTACTCCCCCACCATCTGCACGATGACCTCCCGCCCGCGGGAGCGGTTGTCGTGGTCCAGGAGAACTATCTGCTGCCAGGTGCCCAGCACAAGCCTGCCGTCCGAAAAAGGCACGCTGAAGCCGCTGCCGGAAAGCGCGGCCCGCACGTGGGAGAAACCGTTGCCGTCGTGCCACCTCTCGTTGTGGGCGTAATCGCCGTCCTCCGGCGCCATCTCTTCCATCGCCCGCTTCAAGTCGCTTACCGCGCCGCTCTCGTACTCGATGCTGGTTACGCTGGCAGTGGACCCGGCCACGAACACCAGCGCAATGCCGTCCGAAAGACCCGACCCGGAAAGGGCATCCGAGACCCGGCCCGTGATATCAATCACGTCCGTGAATCCCCGGCTCTTAACCTCGAAACCGCTCCTTACTACCGCCATCTTTCTCCTCCTCCCGACTTGTTATTCCCGCTACTCGAAAGGCCGCCGCAAAAGCGAGGCGACCTGCCAATCGCGCCGGCCTCTCCGTCAGCCCGGCAGAGAGCCGGCGCCGGTGAAACCCGACGGCAGCCGCTCGGCACAAACTTATAAGTGCGTCTTTACTTTTGCCGGCGCTTTATTTAGAATCTAGTGTAATGTATCATATGTAATTGCCATTTTTGGCGTCGCCCTTACAGGGCTTATATTCGATTCGTCAAAAATTTTCCCCGGGGCTTACGCCCCGGGCTTTAGGCCGCCGTCCCGTTGGGACTCGACAGCCTCGAATCCGCGCCCTGAAAAGGACGGAAGGACTATAGCCCAGGGCGCCTGTCTGCGTGCGGAACGCACAGGCAGGCAAGCCCTGGGAAAACTAGAGGAAAGCGGATGGAACGCAACCTTGCCATAGAAAGCGGGGGAAAGGACTGCTCCTTTTACTCGATCGCGGGAGTCAACGTAAGGGTGGAGTGCGACCACCCGGACGTGCATGAGCGCATCCGCGAGCATCTCGCCCCCTACCGGCTCCGGGAAAAACCGCAGAGCGAACAGGGCCTCGCCGTCTCCATAAAGCACGGCCACGCGTCCTCTCCCGTGCCCGACGAAGCCAAGCCCGTGCTTCATTACGACCGGCTTCAGAGCTTTTACATCTCGGGCAAGACCTTTTTTACGGATTACTTCTCCACCCTGGAGCTCGACCGGAGCGGGACGGCCCTCACCGGCAACCTGAGCGACCGGACGCTGGAGGACGGCGGGCCGGAATTTTTCGTGGACCTCTTGTTTAACCTGTCCCTGTTCGAAGGGCTCCGGTTCCACGGGCTTTATTACCTGCACGCGGCCGCGCTGATGGGACCGGACGGCACCGGCTACTTAATCAGCGGCAACTCGGGCGTGGGCAAGACCTCGCTCACCCTTTCCCTTATCGAGGCCGGCTATAAGTTCCTGTCCGACGACACCGTGTTTGTCCGGCTTGTCGGCGACTCCGAGGTAGAAGTGGTGGGCTTTGTCCGCGACTTCCACCTTCCCGGCGACCTGGTGTCGGATAGCACGGAGTTCGCGCGCTTCCGGGACCTGCCCGAGTACTCGCCCTATAATGACAAAAAGCGGCTCCGGCCGGATGAATGGTTCCACCAAAAAAGAATCTCCTCCATGAAAAACCCTTCCATCATCCTCTTTCCCGAGGTCTCCGATACGTCCGAGCTCGTGCCCTTGCCCAAGCAGGACGCTTTCCCCAGGCTCCTGCCCCAGAGCCTGGCGGTCATGTTCCATCCCGATATCGCGCCGCTGCACCTGGAAAGCCTGAAAAGGCTCGTGAACCACGCCGGCGCTTTCCAGGCCAAACTGAATCGAAGCATAAAGGGAAGCCCTGCCAAGACGCGCGAGCTCTTCGAGAAGGCAAGAGACATGGCCCGGGAAGGTGCATGATGGGGTTCTGCCGCATAGGGTTCGCTGTAACCACCCGGTGCAACCTGAACTGTATCCACTGCATGAGGCGGCAGACCGACACTCCGGTGGACCTCTCCCCGGAGCTCATGGAAAAGGTCCTCCGCCAGTCCCGGGAGGCCTACGGCGTAAAGGTCAGCGCCCTGACCGGGGGAGAGCCGTTGCTTCATCCCCGAATCCAAGACATCTTCCAGTTGCTGGCGGACTTGGACTTCACCTTCTCCTTTGTCACCAACGGGCAGATGCTCAAAAAGAAGCTCGATCTTTTGAAAAACCCCTCCATTAGAAAACACCTCTCCCACGTGGCGGTAAGCATAGAAGGGACCCGGCCGGAAAGCAACGATTTCATCAGGGGCCGCGGGACCTTCAAAAAGGCCATGGAAGCCATCATGGCTTTGAAAACCGAAGGGATACCCGTTTTCGTCAAGTACACAATCGGCAGACACAACCTGGAGACCCTGGAACAGGACATCCTGGAGATCTCCCACCTGGGCGTCTCCACCCTCGAGATGAGCCCCATGCTGCCGACGCCGGAGAACATGGAAGCGGACATCATGCCCCGGCCGGAGGAATGCCGGAAATCGGAGGCCATCGTTCAAAGGATGGCCGGCGAGCTTAAGATGCAGGTCCAGATGGCCACCGGCAAATACATCCCGCAGGCGTTTTATACCTGCTTCTCTCTAGCCATGATGGACTGGTACGTTGACGCGGGCGGCCGTCTTTGTGTATGCTGCATGTTGCCGGGCGTGCGGGGCCAGGACGAACAAAGGCCGGAGCCGGACGTGATCGCCGACCTCTCCCGGACGGACCTGTGGGACGCCCACCGGCGGCTGGTAGACGTTATCGCCGGTCTTCAGAGAAAAAGGATTGAAAAGATAGCTTCAGGCGAGCTTAACTACCTGGACCATTTCCAGTGCATAGCCTGCATGAAGCACTTCGGGAAGCTGGAGTGGCTGAAGGACTTTCCGGACAGCCCGTGGTGCGAGGCCCTGGGACCGACGGAGGTGTATAAGCAATGAAAATTTCCAGAATTGCAGCGTGGACGTTTTTGCCGGTCGTTTTCTTTGCCCTCTTCTCCTGCGGCTCTGAGTCCGGGGACAAGGACGGAGAAACGGCTTACACCATCTCGGTACACCCGTCCGGAAGCGGGTATGCAGCCTCGCTACGGGGAGGCGAAGTGGGCGCGGGTTGGGAGGCCGATTATCCGGGTGTCAACGCCTATCACGCCAACCACAGCGTGTATTTCCGGGACATCATGGTTACGCCGGACGGAGAGTCCCTGAGCTTCAAGCTCTGCTCCGAGTCAAAAAGCGACATTGACAGGCTCTGGATGAACGTCAAGGTGAACGGAGAAGCGCAACTTTCCACGGTGCCGGACAGCGTGAACAAAAGGGGCGGGAACGTTTTCGTTATCGGTCCTCTGCAAGCCGGCCAGTGCCGGATCACGGGACTGGATTTCAACCGGCAGGGGGACAGCTACGAACTGAAGCTGAACTTTTACCGGATCATGGAAAGGATCGCCTACACCACCGACCGGCGCGATCCCGCCGACATGTGGCTTAAAGACGTCATGAGCATGAACCTTGATAAAACCGATAAGTACCGGCTCTCCAGGTACGGACACGACGGATGGCACGGGTATCCCGCCTGGTCCGCCGGAGGCGAGTGGCTCTCCTACGTGCGAAAGGAGTATGTCAAGTGTAACGGCTCTAATGACCTCCGCGAGCAGCTCTACATGTCCCACCCGGACGGGGGAAGCCTCAGGCACGTCTCCGAAGGCATCTACTACGCCACCAAGCCCAGGTTCCATCCGGGCGGAAAACTGTTGACTTTCGACTGCGAATGGGATTGCGGACAGGACTTCGACATCTGCATCTACGACACCGTGGCCGAAACCGTCCGGACCTTTATAAGCGGCCAGGACTATTACAACGGCAACGCCTTCCACGGAAGGTGGTCACCGGACGGGGAGCACTTCGTGTTCGCCTGTTGGGGAACGGACCCCACTGTGCAGACCCGCACCTGGATGCATGTCCCGGTAAGCCCCCAGAGCGGCGACACCCTTTCTCAACCGGTGGCCATCCTGCAGGGAGACGTATACAGGAAGAAGTCGGACGGCTACTATTATAAGCTCTTCGTGGGAAACTGGGAGTGGGCCCCCGACTCCCGCCACGCCGCGGTGGAAGTATATCAGTACAAGTACACCGGCTCCTGGAAACTGTCCTTTCGCGGACTGGCCATCGTGGACTTTCTGGAGATCATGAACTCGACCCTGCCGGCGGTGCCGGACCTCGTAAAGGTGGCGGACCACAATGAAGGAGGATACGCCGAAAACCCGTCCTTCAGTCCGGACGGATCAAGGCTCTACTTCGACCATTTCGTGGACGGAAGGCTGGCGGACATCCAGTACGTCGAGCTGGAAAACTACAAGCCCGTGAGCGGCAGGAAGAACTTCCTGGCGAACGGCTTCTCGAACCGGCATCCCGCGCTTTTCCCGAAAATCATTGCGACGTTCTATCCTCACAACCTATGACGGCTGTCTTGGAAAAAATCCGAAAAGCGAGAAATCGGGTGCCGACCGGCTTCCATCTCATGCTCCTTCTGCGGATTGCACTCTGGAGCATGATGGTCCCCTTCCTGCTCCGGTTCTTCTCCATGCCAAGGCTGATGAGAGTGCTCACCCCCAAAAGAACGGCCGCAGTTGAGGAAGACATGGAGACCGCCCGCTATATCGCCTTCTATGTAAGAACGATACTACGCCAGAACCCCGCGAACCTGGGAAAGATGTGCTTGAAAAGGTCCTTGCTTCTTTATCGCTTCCTGCGCATGTATAACGTCCCCGCCCGGCTGCTGGTGGGAGTAAGAAAAGAACAGGGAAAGCTCACCGGCCACAGTTGGATCGAAATCAACGGACAACACTTTCAAGACCCGTTGGAAAGCGTTCCCTACAAGGTCACGTTTTCCTACCCCGAGGAAAATGGAGCCTGAAAAAATCCACAGCCCGACAATCGAGTGGCCGGACTATGCGCCGGTGCCGAATCTCTTTATCGCCGGCTTTCCCAGAAGCGGCACCACCGCACTGGGCCGGTTCCTGAGCGAGCACCCGGACGTGTTCATGCCCGAAAGAAGAGGAATGCACTACTTCGGCTCCGACCTTGTCTTTCCCGACCTTCCCGAAAGGTTCGACATAAATCTGTATGCGGAAAGGTTCCGGCAGGCAAACCGCGAAAAGGTCATCTGTGAAACATCGGTATGGTACGTTTACTCGAAACGGGCGCCTCGGGAGTTCCTTAAAGCGAATCCCCGCGCAAAAGTCATCATCATGATACGCGACCCGGTGGAAACGCTCTACTCCCTCCACGCCCGGCTGTGCCTGATGGGGAACGAGACCGTCTTCGACTTTAAAAAAGCGCTGGAAATGGAGAGCGATCGAAAAGCCGGTATGAACAACCCCCACCCCCCTCCGCTCGGCTCTCCACTCTTTTACAAAGATGCAGTCAAGTACGCCGATTACCTGAAGCCATACTTCGAGGCGATGGGAGCCGAAAAGGTCCATGTTATAATATACGACGACTTTGTAAACGACATCGCGGCCGAGTACGGAAAGACCCTCGAGTTCCTGGGACTGGACACAGGGTTCGTCCCCTCCTTCCAGGTGGTGAACCCGCACCGGGCGGCCAGAAGCGGGCGCCTGTTTAAACTCACTAAAAACCCGCCCGACTGGATCACAACCATAAGCAGAAACCCGCATCTCGCGCCGGTTTTCGAGAAGCTGAAGATAAAAAAAGTGATCACCAGGCTGAACACCACAAAGTCAAAAAGACCGCCCTTGAAGCCGGACCTGGAACATGAGCTCCGTCAAGAGTTCCGGCCTGAAGTGGAAAAGCTCGGCGAGCTTCTGGGAAGAGACCTCTCCCACTGGAGCGAGAGCAAAGGAAAGTAACATGTTAAAACAAAGAACCGAAAACATAAGCCGCGAAATGACAGACCGCTTCGGCGACCACGGCGGGCCCGCCTTCTTCCGCGCGCCCGGCCGGGTGGACATCATGGGCTCCCACACCGATTACAACCAGGGCCATATCCTGGCCTCCACCGTGAACCGCGACATCATCGCCGGCGCAAGGCTCAGAAACAACGGTGTCATAAACCTGTACAGCCTCAACACCGACCTGGAGGTGCGCTTAAACACCGGCCGCATCCGGTTCGACCCCGAACACGGCTGGGCCAACTATGCCAAGGGGGTCATAAAGGAGCTCATGGAGATGGGCGTGGACGTGCCCGGCCTGGACCTGGTAGTGCACGGCAACGTGCCGGTGGGAGGGAACCTGTCCAGCTCCGCCGCCCTGGAGGCAGTGGTGTGCGAGGCGGTGGTGGACCTTACCGAGCACGGACTGCCGGTGTGGGAGAAGTCCGTGCTGTGCAGGCGGGCGGAGAACGTCTTCATGGGGATGCCCTGCGGGATCATGGACCAGTTTACGGTATGCACCGGCGACCGGGAGTCCGCTCTCATGCTGGATTGCCGGAACCTGCAGTACCGGCAAGTGTCCTTTGCCATGGAAGACCTTGTCCTGGTGGTCATGGACTCCGGCAAAGGTAGGGAGCTGGTCGCAGGCAACTACTCGCAGAGGGTCAAGGAATGCAGAGAGGCAGTGGCCATCCTCTCCTGCGGGAACCCCGAGGTCAAGACCCTGCGGGACGCTTCCCTTGATCTCATAGAAAAGAAATCCTCCGAGCTCGGCGACGTGCTTGCAAGGCGGGCACGCCACGTGGTAAGCGAGGACAGCCGCGTCCGGGAGGCGGCGCAGGCGCTTGAGGAGAAAGACGCCCGTAAGCTGGGAGAGATCATGGAAGCGGGGTATCAGAGCTCGAAAAACGATTACGAGAACTCCATACCCGAGCTTGACGTTCTGCACGACTTGACCGCTGGGCAGGACGGCGTGCTGGGTGTCAGAATCTGCGGCGCCGGCTGGGGAGGATGTCTGCTGGCCCTGGCCGAAAAAGAAAAGGCCGAACAGCTTGGAGAGGCGCTGTCCGGCCCCTATAACACCAAAACCGGCCTTAATCTCCAGACCTGGATCGTGGAGCCTTCACCGGGCGCAGGCCCTCTGAAAGCCCGCTGAGGAACTCTTCGCGGCTGAAGCCGCTCGCACCGATTACATTACTTCCATAAAGAACAATCAGTCCCTCGCACCCCTCCTTCGGCAATTGGCAAAGCACTGGTTAGTAATATCCTAACCCTCCTCGATCCGGATGGCGTGCCCGTCGCACTTTGCCGCGGGCAACTCGAAGACCCACGCCCCTCTTTCAGCGTCATAACTGCCTTCCGGTTGCACGGACTCTTTCCCGCAAGGGATCTCGATATAAGTGTCCGCGGTCCTTGATACGCCGTGAATCACGACCTTTATCCTTTTCCGGTCCGGATCAAAAGTTCCTTCCGGCGCGTTGATCCTGACCTTCCAGCCGTTGTCCAAAGGCAGACACTCGAAGGTGGTGCGGGACCATTCTCCCTCTTTATAATCCATGCTTTCTTTGTCGTCCTCGTAAAGGGTAAAGCTGGAGGCCTCCTCGCCCGGAAAAACCAGCACCGTGAGCGGCTCCCACGGCTTCTCGGTCACGTGGTTCATCTCGGGCGCGAGCGGGATGATCGCTCCTTCCCGGGCGAAAAGCGGGAGCTTGCCGAGAGGAGCGTCAACCTCCACCGTTGCCGGACCCTCGTACTTCTTGCCCGTAAAAAAGTCATACCAGCCGCCTTCGGGAAAGTAGACCTCTTTGGAACGCGCAAGACCCTCCAGCACCGGCGCCACCAGGAGCCACTTCCCCCACATGAACTGGTCCGACATGTCGGAGACAGCCTCGTCCGCGGGGAACTCGTAAACCATGGCCCGCATGACCGGCGCGTTCTTGCGGTGCGACTCCTCGAAAACGGTGTAGGTGTAAGGCAAAAGCCGATAGCGGAGCTTTATCATCTTGCGCGAGATATCGGTAACCTTGTCGCCGAACTCCCACGGCTCCTGGTCGGGCATGCTGTTCGAGGTGTGGATGCGGTCGAACGGGTAAAACACCCCCAGCTCGATCCAGCGCGCGTACAAATTGGGGGTGGGCCATCCCCCGAAGCCGCCCACGTCCGAGCCCACGAAAGCAAGACCCGACAGCCCCATGTTGAGCTGCATGGGAACGGAGACCCGCATGCTGCTCCAGGTCGAGAAGTTGTCGCCCGTCCAGATAAGCGAGGTCCGCTGGATACCGGGAAAGCCGGCGCGGCTGATGATGAAAGGCCGTTCGTTCGGACGCTCTTTGATAAGGCCCTCCCAGGTGGCCTGGTTCTCAAGGTTGGCGTACACGTTATGGATGCGCGCATGGGGAACAAGCTCGTCCGGCCCGCCGTGCCGCATCCGCCGCCACTGGGGCGTTCCCATGGGAATCCGGTAGCCGAGCAGCGGTATGTCCTTGGCCCATCCCGCGGGCTCGTTCATGTCGTTCCAGATGCCGGCCACCCCTTTGTCCGTGTAGAAGCTGTGCCAGTCCGCCCACCAGTCGCGGGCCTCCTTTTGATAAAAGTCGGGAAAGTGAACGGCGCCCGGCCACACCCGGGCGGTAAAAGGCTCGCCGTCCGGGTTCAGAACAAAGTAGCCGTCCTCGATCCCTTCCTCGTAAGGCTTGTATCCTTCGTCTATCTTGATGCCGGGATCAACTATGACCACCGTCTTCACCCCGTCCTGCCGGAGTTCCTCGATGAGTCCCTCCGGGTCCGGGAACCGCTCCTTGTCAAAGGTGAACACCCGGTAGTCCCGCATGTAATGGATGTCGAGATAGACAGCGTCCAGCGGAATGTCGTGCCTTTGGTAGCCGTCCCGTATCTCGCGCACGCGCTCCGCGGTCTTGTAGCTCCACCGGCACTGGTGATGGCCGAGGCCCCACAAAGGCGGAAGCGGCATGGTTCCCACCAGGTCGCCGTATCCCGAGAGCACGTCAGCAGGAGTCGGTCCCGGAACGATCCAGTAGTCCAGCTCGCCCGACTCGGCGCTGAAGCTTAATGCGCCGGGCCGGGAGAAACCCACGTCAAAAACGCTCCGGAAGGTGTTGTCGAAGAAAAGCCCGTAGGCCCGGCCGTCTTGCAGCGCCATGTAAAAAGGATGGGACTGGTAAAGAGGATCGCCCTCGTCGTTGTACATGGCGTCCTTGTTCCACATCACCATCCGCTCGCCACGCTTGTCCAGGGAACCCGTCTTCTCGCCGAAGCCGTAGTAATGCTCGTCCGCCGGCATCCTCTTTGTGCAGCCCACGGTGTCGCCCTCGAAGTAAGCGCCGCCGCCCGCGGGCTCCGACACTATCAGGTTGCCGTCCAGGTCCAGGACCTCCATGGTGCCGTCGCTCTTGTCTATGACCGCCCGGAGCTTACCGGTTTCTACCTCGATGTGCTCCGGCTTCTCGGAAAACTCCGGCGCAGACTCAGGCTCCTGTCCGGAAACCACCGAGAAGCTTTCAAAGCTCGAAAACCGGTCATCGGTCGCCTTTATATGCAGCATGCCTCCCCTTTCCGAAACGCGCATCTTGCCGCTGCTGAACACCAGCTCCAGAAAGCCCTCGTTCGATATCGTCTTTTCAAAAGAACCCAGGCCATGATCTGACACAGACCGGGCCTCCACCAGGGTGAAAGCCGCGGCTCCCGCAAAAAGCAGGCACAGCGCCATTATCGCCGTCCTTAAAAACCTTTTTCCTGAAGCGTTAAACATCTCCTCCTCCTTCTTTGAAACAATAGTAGCCGCCGCCGCGGAGGCTTGAATGTGAGCGACAAGAGAATCAAGCAACATGATATTCCACTGCCGCCTCCCAGGCAAGAAAAATGTTCTTTTCAGAAATCGCGAATTCCGTCGCTCGCGCCAAGTTTTCCGAAAGCAGGATAAAATTCAGTAAGGAAGGTAATGGTACTTCTCGACCCGGATGAACTTGGAGATATGGGTGAGAAGCTCGTTTCTTAAGTTCTCCTTGGCCGGGTCCATGGTAAGGACCGGCTTGCCCTTGTCCTGCTCTTTGGGGACCACCATTTCTTTTTCGCGCGCGTACTGGAGGGCGTTCTTGTAAATGAGCTGGGAGAGCCCCTCCGGCCGGATGACCTGTCCCTGCTTGTAAAGCCGCTGGCCGGTCTTTCTGAGCCTTCCCAGGAACTCCTTTTCCGTCTCCGGTTTTTCCTGTAGCTTGGGCAGGACGTTTAAGAGGATGCCGTAAGCTTCCAGGAAGTTGGTGAGCATGGCTGCGAAGTAGACCATTTCCTCTCTGCCCTTGGAAGTAACCGTGTATTTTTTGGTGCCGTCTATGGAGGACGCCTCCAAGTGCCGTCCCTTTTGCAGGAACTCGATGCACTTCTCGATCCACTCGTGGTCGTCCGCTTTCTCGTCATACACGAAATCGAACTTTAAAAGGTCCTTCAAGACGGTGTAGTCTTCCCGGACCTTGTTCTCCATGCACTCGCCGTAGTCCGCGGACAGAAGGCTCAAGCTGACGAAGCTCATGGGCAGGAAGTGATGGAGGATCATGTTCTTGTACATCTCCAGGGAGAAACGGTTGTCCTCCGGAAGGGTGAAAAGGGCCTCTTCCGTCTCTTCTCCTTCCTCGACGTCAATCAAATTGCGCTCCTGGTAATAGGCTATCACGTCCTGGGTGGCCCGGCTGAAGTTCTCGAGTGTCTCCGCAAACCGGGCCCCTATCTCGTCCAGGTACTGGTAGAAAAGCGCGAGTGCATTCAAAAGCTCGGAGTAGGAGATGGCCTTGTGCGGAGAGGTCAAAAGCGCGGCGGCCATCAAAGAGAAGGGAGTAACCACCTGGTTCCGGTTGATGCTCTGGATCAGGTTCTCGGCCAGCGACTGAATGACAACCTGTTGCTGCTCTTTCTCCTCGAGCCCCTCGTCGCTCAGGCCCTCGGTAAACTCCCGCGTACTCAACGGTGCGCCGAAGTTAACGTAGATTCTGCCGTAGCGACGCTTTACGAGCTTGCGGCTCTTTAAAATGCCGCCCAGGTTGGACGCCGCCTTCTTGACCCCCGACATCTCTTGCACGTACTCGCCTTCCTCCAGTATCTGGTCGTAACCGATGTAGACCGGCACCAACATGATGTCGCGGGCGGCGTTGTGATTGTAAGCCTCGTAAATGTACTTG